>JASEFR010000058.1 GCA_030019025.1 bacterium | reverse complement strand
CAACACCACATCTCCCCCCTATTACTAGGGGGGATTCGGTTTAGGCTAATTTGCTGTGTTCACTCGCCGTTACTAGCAGCATCCCAGTTTGGTTTCTTTTCCTGCCCCTACGCAGATGTTTCAACTCGGGGCGTTCCCAGCCCTTATCGGGCTTCCCTTTGTGGGAGAGAGTTCTCATTAGGAGATCCCGGGATCAAGGGCTCCTTGCGCCTCCCCCGGGCTTATCGCAGCTTGGCACGTCCTTCTTCGGTTCTCGAGCCAAGCCATCCGCCGGATGGCACAGCAACGCCAAAACACACTAGCATACGCTGTGACACCTACGCCTCATGTGCGAGGCGTGAATTACAATCCAATTTTACGTCCAGAGACTCGCATACACACAGCATCACACGCACAACACGGGACGCTCGGGAGCGTCCTGCTCGACGTTGTGTCCCCGTTGTTGTGCATCAACATCTTCCCCACCCACCACGCGGTGGGTAGGTGCACCGGCCACCCAACAAATTGGGTGGTATTACAGATTACAGTTA
>JASEFR010000057.1 GCA_030019025.1 bacterium | reverse complement strand
GGTGGGAGTGGGTAGTAGTCTTGTAAAAAAAGTACTATATTTCGATGTATAGAAAGATCACTCTTAAAAATGGTCTTCGGATTATTACTGTTCCTCAAAAAAGCACTCAGGCAGTGACGGTTTTAGTATTGGTTGGCAGCGGTTCAAAATATGAAAGAAAAGAAATTAATGGCATTTCCCACTTTTTAGAACACATGCTTTTTAAAGGAACAAAAAAAAGACCAAATGTTCAGGCGATTTCGGAAACCTTAGACAAAATCGGCGGAATTTATAATGCCTTTACCTCCGAGGAATACACTGGTTATTTTGCCAAAGTAGAAGCTTCTCATTTAGATTTGGCTTTAGATTGGGTTTCAGATATCTATTTGAATTCTCTTTTACCAGAAAAAGAAATTCAAAGAGAAAAGGGAGTGATTATTGAAGAAATTAATATGTGTTATGACAATCCAATGAGTTATGTGAGGATTTTATGGCCGAAGTTATTATATGGTGACCAGCCAGCTGGTTGGGATGTAACAGGGACAAAAGAAAGTGTAGCTAAAATTTCTCGAGAGGATTTACAAGATTACATGAAAAATCAATATGTAGCTAAAAATACTCTTATT
>JASEFR010000056.1 GCA_030019025.1 bacterium | reverse complement strand
AAAAGAAACGAGGGACACTGCCAGAGAGGAAGGCCATATCGCCGACATTGAGCCGGAATATTAAGCTGGCTGAGAATTGTTTTGAGGACCACAATTATATTATAGCAATTTGAAAAAGAAATAAAAATATGGTAAACTAAGTTGTACGGGGCATGGTGTAATGGTTAACATAGGCGCTTTGGGAGCGTCTGAGTCTCGGTTCGAATCCGAGTGCCCCGAGGCGGGTGTAGCTCAGTGGTAGAGCATCGGCCTTCCAAGCCGAGTACGAGAGTTCGATCCTCTTCACCCGCTCCAAACTAAATTACTCACCTTCGTAAGGTGAGTAAAATAAACGGCCTCGGGCTTTGTTTAAAGTTATTTTACGGCGTCTTTAAGGATTCGGCCGGCTTTAAATCTCGGTGCTTTCATGGCCGGGATTTTTATTTTCTCTTTGGTTTTGGGGTTAATGACTTCTCTTTCTTTTCTTTGAGTTACTGAAAATTTTCCAAAACCAGGAAGCTGCACTTCTTCTCCTTTAGAAAGGGCTTTGGTAATCTCGTCTAAAACCACATTGAGGCACTCAGAAGCCTGTCTCTTTGAAATCCCTATCTTTTTTGCTATGGCTTGGACTAAATTG
>JASEFR010000055.1:222-727 GCA_030019025.1 bacterium | reverse complement strand
CGAGCTTGCACATAGACTATCACGGTTTTGTTAGGGTCCCGGCTTCTTCTCCGTTGACTTCTTCCCATGCCCTGCGAAACTCTTCTAAGCTGTTGAATCCTTCCTTTTTGATGTCTTCGGGGCTTATGTCGCCGAGCCTTTGTTTGAACTTGCGAGTTATCTTGATGTGAGCTTGTGGCTTGCTATGCCAAGCGTCTCGTATGCCGTAAACTCTGCCTATTTCCCATTCATGTTTATGGATTCGTCTTGTCTGCGTTTTGACGCCTGCAATGATCTTCGCTATGTGCTTTCGCTTAAATATCGCCATGCATGGCTTCCTCCTCTTCTATACTCGGTAAACCTTTCCTTTCCCGCTAAAGGTTCCGCAAAACAATCAGTTTGGCTGTGTAAAAGTATCCGCCTTCCCGCAGCTCTTTGTGGGTTGCCGTTATGCCTTTATAGTCTGTGCCCATGGTTTTGGCTTGTTCTTCTTGGTAGAGTGAAAATTAAGGCTGAAGAACGGGGG
>JASEFR010000055.1:0-212 GCA_030019025.1 bacterium | reverse complement strand
TTTCACTTAAATGTGCAGATATGCTTTTTTTCATGTAAATGTTTAGAATTTGAAAACTTATTTTTCACTTTCAGCGTGGATAAAGAATGGCCCTTTGACATTACATGAAGCTGAAACACAAGGCCGTACTGGACATCAACCTTTTTTATTTTTATTTTGCTATGTCAGGCTGTTCACTTTAACTTATCTCTCTCTACGGGCGGAAGCTGACG
>JASEFR010000054.1 GCA_030019025.1 bacterium | reverse complement strand
CTTTTGTCCATTCCAGAAACCTTTGCAGGACTTAAAGAAGGTGGCTGGGTCATAATCAACACCCCAGAAGATCCACAAAAGCTTGACATCCCTGATATGTATAAAGTAGCTACTGTTAATGCCACTGAAATAGCATTGAAATATGGGCTTGGGTCTAAAGCTCAACCAATAGTGAATACTGCAATACTCGGTGCTTTCTCAAGGGTACTGGAATCACTGATCCCGCTTAAAGCCCTTTTAGAATCAATACCCGAGGAAGTTCCTGTAAAACCGGATGCCAACCAGAAAGCATGCGAAGAAGCTTACAAACTAACAAAAATTAGGGAATAAGGAGGCTTTATGGAAATCAAACCCATACAGGTAAATTCAATTAAAGATCTTCCAGAAGCCCCGGTATCTCAAGGCGTTACCCTTGTAAGGAAAACGGGGACCTGGAAGAACGTAAGACCAGTAATAGCTGAACGCAGTGCACCATGCGAAAATGCATGCCCATTAAAGATAAGAATACCAATGTTCATTGATTACTTAACAAAAAATGAGCCTGAAAAAGCAGGATTGGAAATCCTAAAATGGAATCCCTTCCCGAGCATAACAGGAAGAGTGTGCCCTGCAAAGTGTGAAATCGGATGTAACAGGAATAAATATGACGAAAAAATCTCCATAAGAGAACTTGAAAGATTCCTTGGAGACCTCATCTTAGAAAAGAAAAAAATTGAAGTGAAAGGTCAAAAAACAGTGAAAGTCGCTGTTTATGGAACATCCACATCCTTGATGGCAGCTGTCTATAGACTTATTGAGAGTGGGTTCCAAGTAATCGTATTCACAAAAGGCCAACGCTTGTTTAGTGATGTTAGAGAAGCCATCCCTGAAGACATTCTTAAGAAAGAGGAAAAGGTACTAAATGACGCTGGGCTCGAAATAATAACGGATAAGGCACCTTCCATCCAGGAGCTTAAAGGCTCATTTAATTACATTCTCCTCTCCTCCGCTAATGCTCAAAATATAAACATTGTAGATACAAAAGTAGGTAAAAC
>JASEFR010000053.1 GCA_030019025.1 bacterium | reverse complement strand
CTTCCACAGTAACCAACCAGCCTCTCTCATCCTTTACTGCTGACAGGGTAGTGGAAAGTTCCAATCCTGTTATCTTACTCAACTCCTCACGAGCAATCGCAAGCACTTCGTGTATATCCTTGGCCATTTTTCTTTACCTCCTATTGGGTTTGGTTAAATGGTGATTAGTTATATTACTGAACCTCGTCTATTCAACGACTATTTCTTTGGCGTTACCTTCTGTCCCGTCCTTGCCCCGCAGGAAGGACAAAACGGATACTCGTACATATACCGCCATGAAGCTCCACAACCGGGACATTCAATGTAAAGATATTGCCCGCATTCCTGACAATAATTAAGGTCGCCCCAGGTCACAGCACCACATCTGGGGCATCTAAACGGCCCTTCGGGTTCAGCGGCTCCTGGCATTTCTGTCACCTCCTTTTTTGTTTATGGCTGTTTAAAATCTAAAACCGCTGTTCAGTGTATGTTTTACAAGGGTAAAAATTGACCTTCACCCCCACTTTTTGAAACATTTGAAAATTAAAACCGTAGCTTATAAAGCTGCTCAACCTTCAAACACCTCAAAAAACCCTGCTACTTTCTAAACAGCCTCTGTTTGGTTAAATGGTTATTGGTAACTGGTTAAATAGTAATTGGTTAAATGGTTATTGGTAATTACCATTTACTAGTTACACTACTCTCCTTCTTTATACTCTCTAATGGCCTCAAGTTTTTCCATGAGTTCAGTCTCTTTCCTATCGTACTCCTCCTCACTTATCTCATCCATTTCAAATTTCATCTGTAGTTCCAGAAGCTTCTCCTGGATCCTCGATTCGTCAGTAATCTCCTCCTCGGCTGTGGCTTTGAGGTTTTCCCCAAGCCACACCATCCCTTTCACTGGGAGAAAAAGGGGGAACAGTATATCCAGCAAGCCAAGCTGTATACCTTCGCCTTCTTTTTTCTTTTCCTGCTGTGGCACTTGCTCTACCATCTCTTAGACATCCTTCTTCAATCCTCCAAATTTATTACTATTTCAACAAAGTTGCACGGTGGCACAGGACCCACGTACTTGAATTTAATGCCCTCTCCCAACCTTTCGTCCAACTCATCTACACACTTATCGAACTTTGGCACCTGATCGTTCTGCACAAGAAACGCCCCATTCATAATCATCTTGTCACCGAAGAGTTTGTTGCTTCGATAGTCGGTGGAAACCCCTTTTAAGACCTCTAAAATCTTGC
>JASEFR010000052.1 GCA_030019025.1 bacterium | reverse complement strand
GCTGGAAGTTATATAATTCAACTCGTAATAGAAGGCGATATAAAAGTTGTGGAAAGTGATGAAAGACCAAGGGTAGTTTATAAGAATGAGGAATTCAGCTTATACCCTGTAATAGGCAGGGTCAGACGTTTGAGTTTAAAACATTTTCATGCACCGATTAACTTGCAATCATGAAAGAAAAATGGCAAAGCTGGCACCTTCATCACCTTGCAAGAAGGGCAAAGGTCTTCGGTATAGAAAAACCTCTTATAGATGCTCTGGAAAAATCTGGTTGGTATTTAACCAAAGGTAAAGGTATTCCTCCCTCGCTTAATGCTACCTTGGAAGACTCATTAAAACGTCTTGCATCAATAAAAGATTTTGACAAAACCTGTGACGACAAAGAATGTCCTATATGTAAAAGGTTAACCGAAGATTATTCTGCAGAGGCTATTCAGTCTGCACCATTTAAACTTACTGTAGAACTCTATCGGTGGCAAAAAGAAGCAAAAAAAGCATGGTGGGAAAATAACGGGAAGGGAATTGTAAAAGTTGTAACAGGCGCTGGCAAAACTGTTTTTGCTTTATCCTTAATTTCAGATCTTTACAACTCCGCCGCATACGAAGATGGCGGGCTTAAAACAATAATAATAGTGCCTACTTCCGCTCTTCTTGACCAGTGGCTAATTAGCTTGATGGACAAGCTAAATATACCCAGGGAAAAGATAGCTGTATTTCATGGGTATAATAAAGAAAGCCTTGATGGGCGGGTTTTGGTGCTCTATGTCATTAACACGGCAAGAGAATATATAACAGAACATTTCAAAAATCATTTTTCTGGTAATGATACATTCTTAATTGCAGATGAGTGCCACCGTTATGGGAGCAAGGAGAATTCTAAAATCTTTAAAGTCAACTATTCCTATACCCTTGGCCTTTCTGCAACACCAGAAAGATATGGCGACTTTGGTTTTGAAGAAAAATTAGTCCCCAATTTAGGAGAGGTAATTTACTCCTATTCATATAACACTGCTCTAAAAGACGGTATTATCCCGCCATACAAATTGAAGAGGGTGAAAGTAAAACTCAAAAAGCAAGATTCTTTACAATATAATGAATATACAGAACAGATCAGTAAAGTAAGTGGAATATTGTTTTCAAAATACCCTGAATTAGAGGCAGCAAAACCTACGGAATTTTTCAAGTATTTGGGTTCCTTGTACGAGAAAACGCAGGATGATTTGATCTCACGTTATACTTCTTTGCTGAATGCTCGAAAAGGAATAATTCACACATCGAAGTCAAAACTTGAGGCTTTAAAATGGCTTATCTCTGAGGAAAACCTTAAAGACGAAAGGGTGCTGATCTTTCACGAAAGGATTGAGGTGGCGGAAAAGATTTTTGAATACCTGAAGGAGAAGTCCTTTAAAGTGGGGATATATCATGCTCAATTACCTTTCGATAAAAGGCTTGAAAATATCTCAAATTTCAGAAAGGGAAATATCAACATACTTGTTTCCTGCCGAGCCCTTGACGAGGGCTTTGATGTTCCTGAAGCTAATGCGGGAATTATAGTCGCTGGAACAAGTAGTGTAAGGCAATGGATTCAGAGAATGGGTAGAATTTTGAGAAGAACTCCTGGCAAAGATTTTTCAAGGATTTATGTAGTATTTGTAGATCTTGTCGAGAAAGACGTATTTAACGAAACCGAACTAAGAGAATTTGAAAAAGAAGCTTTGAGTGTGGAATCTATTGACCTTACCTTCAAATAGTCCCGCCGATTTTGACACCAGGCAATTTACCAATTAGATTCTCTTTCGTGTTAGGATGAAGATGTTTTATTTTAGCATATATTATAAGAGAAAATTGGAGAAATTCAACAAAAAAGATTAATCAATTTTCCTTTTGCACGGATAAGGTTTTTAGAGCCTTTCGGTAGAAAGTTCAATGGTTAAGCAGGCACACAAAGGGCGTTGCAGAAGAG
>JASEFR010000051.1 GCA_030019025.1 bacterium | reverse complement strand
CTCGTGCAAGAAGAAATCCCGAATGCAACTTGTCCCGGGTATTTCTTGTCCTGCTGAATCGGTCTGTCTAAATGCTGAGAAGCTCAGGACCCTCTCGATTTCAATCCCCTGATCTTGTAGTTTTAATTGGGCTAAGTTTAAGCCAGCTTCTTCATACAGCGAGTAAATTTCGTCTTCTTTAGGCCCTGCACATGCACACCACCGATCAAGATCCCAAAATGTATCAAAATTGTCGTCAAGATGAGGATATGGAAGCCAGCAGGAAACAACCAATTTTAGGTCATCCCTCCAACTCTGTATTTTCTGTGTAATTTCATTTAGTAGGTGATTTGCTTCGTGGATTCCTCCGCGATCCGTATTTTCCATTCCATAGCATCTCCATAAAAGTGCCGTGTCCCAGAAGTTGAAGGAAATGCCCTTAAAAGCTGGGTAATGCCCGTATTCTCCGAGTATGTCATCAACTATGTTGAGTATTGCCTTCTTCGTTGGTTCTCCCCGGCGATTAACGGGGTTGTCAACGTACATTTTCATCAAGGAAGGTATTTCATTTATTGTGAGTGATGGTATCACAAAGACATCATTCACTTTGGCTACCTTTAATAGGAGTTCAAACCAGTCCTCGCGGGGATGTTGGAACACTGTTCTCCGAGATGAGAGACAATCCTCCACCCTTGAGGGGTAATGGGGCATCGTGTAGAAATATATGGGATAGATTATGAGGTTTTGACCGGTGTAATGGAGGTATTCCATTGCGTTGCGAACAGCCCTGTAGAACTCCGTGTAATTCCTGCAATTTTGAGAGCCAAAGCATTCAAAAAAGCTGGGATCCTCCCACCAAAGTCCAAGCAGCCTGCCCCCATCCTGGGGTAAATTTACATGGGTTTCGGGCAACCATCCAGTGGCTTCGCTTCCCTCGATTTCATACACCTCTATCTTTCTTGCCGCTGCTCTCGAACCATTCAATCGGTTCACGATGGTGATTAGGCAGTCTTCTCCCTGAGGCCAGAAGATCATCTTGTGTTCCTTAAAATTATTTGTGCAAGGATATACTTCACCAGTGAAAACGCCAGTTTGTGTGTCTGGAAAAAGCGCGGTTTGGGCGGTGGAGAACAAATCTATCTCCATCGTCCTCTTTTCATCGTCTGGGTAGGTCACAACAACCACGTGGGGTTGCCTCAGCTTATCCACTTTGAATCGGTAGCCAAACCTACTACCCCATTTATCTCCTGTCTCCTTGTAGAGGGCAACAGGCTGAGTACCCCAAACAATCCGAGTTCCTTCCGTCTCGAAATATGGACGAGCCGGAACAACCTGTCCACCATACCATACAAAGGCAGATTCCTTGCGGTATACGCCCACGAGTATATCGCTGTATCCATCGCCGTTTACGTCACCTGCAGACGCCAAGCAAAGGCCAAGACAAGCTTCTGTCTTATTCGCTCCAATAACCCAGTTAGGCGCGGCTGGTAGTCCAGCCGAACTGCCATAAAACACAAATGCACATCCTTCATCAACCTCGCCATAATCGTACCAATGTGCACCAATAATTACGTCGTCAAATCCATCGTTATTCAGATCCCCTACACCTGCCACACAGGCGCCGACCTCAGGATCTACCTGTCCTGGCCTCCCAACATCAACAGCCCCGACCCAGTCGGGATCGGGGTAAGGGTCATCCTGTCCACCAGTATGTTGTTTGGTTAGTCCATTCATGCTGCCATAGTACAGGAATGCGGCCCCCCGGTTTTTGCCTTCAATTTGGTAATGGTTTGAGCCGATAATCAAGTCGTCGTACCCATCCCCATTTACATCGCCTGCACACGCAACAGAAAAGCCAAAGATAGCACAAGAACCACTACCACTTACCACTCCTTGGTTCGACCATGCACTCCAGTCGGGTTTATATGATGGCTCATTCGGTCCGCCAGGGGTTGTTGATGGCCCAGCTAAGCTACCATAGTAGACGTATACAGCTTCCTCTTTATTGCTAAAACCAATTAATGTACCATCGTAGAAACATTGGCCGATAATCACGTCGTCGAATCCATCGCCGTTCACGTCTCCCGCAGCCACAGAGATTCCGAAGCCAACGTCTTCTTGTTCTTGGTATGGTCCTTCGACCTTCCAATCCCAAGTGG
>JASEFR010000050.1 GCA_030019025.1 bacterium | reverse complement strand
CCTATGGCTTGGATATGGAGGATATTCATACCATCCTTGTTTGGGACTTAGGTGGCGGCACTTTTGACGTCTCCATCTTAGAGTTAGGCGAAGGGGTCTTTGAGGTCAAAGCCGTTAATGGCAATACCAATTTGGGTGGAGATGATTGGGATCAGCGAATAATGGATTATTTAGCCCAGCAATTTAAGGAAAAAGAAAACATCGATTTAGGTAATGATAGGGTAGCTTTGCAGAAACTTAAACAGGCCTCAGAGAAAGCAAAGATTGAGTTATCAAAATCGTACGTCGCAGAAATTAGGATACCTTTTATTTCAGATGGAAAGACTTTGCAAGCAAAATTAACTAGAGATAAATTTAATGAGTTAACCAAAGACTTGTTACAAAAAATGGTTGGACCTACTAAGCAAGCCTTGGCCGATGCTGAATTGAAGCCAAGAGAGATTGACAGGGTAGTTTTGGTAGGTGGCTCCACAAGAATGCCCGCTGTCCAAGAGTTAGTAAGAAATCTCCTGGGTAAAGAACCTTATGTGAAGATAAATCCCGACGAAGTGGTAGCAATCGGAGCAGCTATTCAAGCCGGTATTTTAACTGGTCAAGTAAGAGATGTAGTTTTAATAGATGTTATCCCTTTATCCTTAGGGATAGAAACTCAGGGTGGTATATTCTCCAAAATTATTGAAAGGAACACAACCATTCCTACCTCTGCTGGGCACATCTTTACCACTGCCCACGATAATCAAACCGAAGTAGACATTCATGTTCTTCAAGGGGAGCGGGCACTAGCGGCGGGTAATATAAGTTTAGGTCATTTTCAACTTAAGGACATTCCTCTTGCTCGACGTGGAGAACCCCAGATTGAGGTTACATTTGATATTGACCAAAATGGGATTCTTAATGTATCAGCCCATGATTTATATACAGGAAATAAAAAGAGTGTCCAAATTAAATCTCCTGGGAAATTATCGGATGAGGAGATAAAAAGAATGTTGGAAGAATCTCAAATTTATGCTGAACAGGACGAGAAGCGAAAAGAAGAAATCCAGATAAATATTGGAGTAGAGAATATGATAAGAGCAGCTCAGGTGGTCATGGAGGATGGGAAGGATATCCTATATCAATCCGAATTGGATGAAGTGGAGAGAAAGATATTGGAGGTAAAAGGTGCCTTAACAAGCGGCGATAGCCAGAAGATTAAATTAAAAACTGATGAATTAAAAGAGAAGGTTAAGGCTCTGGATAGAAAGATTAAAGGATACAGAAGACAGAACATTAATGACAAGTTACAAATTTCAAATGACAAATTGGGATTTTGACATTTGACATTGGGATTTAACATTAAGTCTGAACTCTGCCATCTGATTAGAGCAAGGAGATGAAATGATTGATCAAAGTCGGCAGGTTAAGTGTGTTCTGATCGACCCGCCAGATGAGATTCCTGGCCTACGCCAAGGGGAGGGTGCCCACCAGGATACCGAAATGCATGAGGTGTATCCTCCGCTTGGACTTGCATATATAGCAGCAACCCTGAAGCAGAATGGAATCGATGTTTGTGTGATCGAGGCCAGAACAATGTACCTTTCGTATGATGAAGTAGTCCGAATAGTTAAAGAAGAGAAGCCCGATTTCGTGGGAATAAGCGCTATTACTGCGAAGCTCAAAAGTGCCCTATACCTTTCGGCTAAGGTAAAGGAAAGTAGACCGAGTATAAAAGTGATTCTGGGAGGGCCACATGTACATTTTGAGCACGAGAGGGTCATCAATAATGACTCAGTTGATTTTTGCGTAAGGGGTGAGGGTGAACTGACGGTTCTGGATTTGATCAATTCCCTCTCAAATGGAGGTGATCCTGCAGGTGTCAAAGGCATAACCTTCAAACGAGACGGTGATGTAATCGTTACTCCTGACAGACCCTTTGTTCGAAACCTTGACACATTGGCCTTCCCGGCCAGAGAGCTGCTACACAATGCTATTTACAGAGGATCGTGGACTGAAGGCAGAACGTTCGCCTCGATGTTGGCAACAAGAGGTTGCCCCTACTTCTGTCAATTCTGCGATGCTCCTGCTATATGGGGCAGGAGACACCGAAGAAGATCTGTGGTAAATACTCTTGATGAACTCGAGCAGATTTATAATGAATTCGGTGTGAGATACGTCAGATTTGTTGATGACCTTCTTGTTGCAAACAGAAGGTGGACTCTTGACTTATGCCGGGGTATGGTCGAGCGAGGCCTAAACGATATTGTCTGGGCCTGTGATGGCAGGGTCGGTCTTATGTCGGAAGAACTGCTGGCAGAACTAAAAAGGGCGAATTGTAAGGTCATTTTCTACGGAATCGAATTCGGAAATCAGCGGATATTAGACTTATGCAAGAAGGGATTTACAATAAAGCAAGTCAGAGAAACCATAGAAATGACTTCAAAAGCTGGCATCTCTTCCTACGGCTACTTTATGATGGGTTATCCTACAGAGACTGTTGAAACGATTGAAGATACAACAAACCTTGCCAAGGACCTGGCATTGAATCACGGTATGGACAGCGCAGGATTTTCAATAGTAACCCCCTTCCCCGGGACTCCCCTTTACGAATACTGTGAGAGGCATGATATGTTGAGGACTACAGATTGGAGTCAATATTCATATCAACTGGGAAAGGGCGTCATCAAATTAGAAAATGTGACAGATGAAGAACTCCGAGGATTATATGAAAGAGCCCTTTATGAGTTTCAGTTTAAGGAGAAGCTTCAACAGTTCGCCTGATGATTGGTAACTGATTAAATGGTAATTGGTAACTGATGAGTGGTAACTATCTTATTTGAACTAATTACCAATAACCAATTACCGAACTAAGGAGCGAAGCGAGGAGGTAAGCTGGTGGTCACATATAACCTGGATAAGATAGGTTGGAATTATTCAATGAGAATGGGCTGTAAGTGTGCGTGTAAAGGCGATTATGAGGATTCTATTAAGTATTATGAGGAAGCCTTACGAGAGGGGACAAAAGATGGCTTTATCTACAATAATCTGGCAGATGCGTATATGAACGTTGGTCGACCTGATATAGCCCTGGAGTACGCGAAAGAGGCAATAGGTAGACTGCAGGATGAAACATTCCCCTACGTTACACTTGGTGAAGTCCACCAGGCTAATGGTGAGCACGGGAAGGCGGTTGATTGCATAGTTAAGGCACAGGAAATATTTGAAGAGTCTGTTCCTGAATTGAAGGGTATGATTTTCGATTCC
>JASEFR010000049.1 GCA_030019025.1 bacterium | reverse complement strand
ACACTCAATGAAAAGGGATAAAGTAATACTAACAAGGGTTGATGAGTATATAGCAGAGCGCATAGAATACATAACGAATAACTCAAAAGACATTGAACTGACAAAATCCGAAGTCGTGCGAATAATATTGCATGCATTTTTCAAATCGCAAAAGGATAAGGACTTTGAGAAAGTGCGTGAATTAGCTATTAAAATGAGAAAGGGGCTCTTGTAGACTGCCTCGGGCAAAAATAAGGGTTACCATAAGGCGTTACATCGTAACAATGGATTAATGATACTGAAAAATTTTAGAAATCCTGGTTGTAAGAATCAGGTAATGCACCCGATGGTAACAACCCAAAGCGAAAAGCCATTCAGGTGAATAATCCCTTTTAATCGCTGTTAAAACATCATACATAAACTGTTCATCTTGGACTCTCACATATCTCGCACTGTTTTCGCTTTTCTTTAATAAACCTCCTACAGCTACATATTCAAACTGTTGCTGTAATTTCTCATAGCATTTTAGATATTCCTCCATTGTTTTACCCTGAGCAACAGCTATGAGCTTAAAGTGATATTTGTGTTTGTTCTCCGTGTAAATTTTCAAGCCTTTCATAGCGCTCTGAATTGTCTCCTTATAATCCTTCAGAACATCTATTATTACGCCAAATTCTACGCCTAACCAATTATACCTCTCAAATAATTCGTTATAAGCAATTGTACATCCATTTCGAGTAAAAACACCAGAATCTGCAATTTTTATTAAGTTCTTGGCAAGAATATCCTCTTTATCTAAAAAATATGCGCTCTCGTATAGCAGGTTAAGTTTATAGGGGAATTTACTAAACACCTGTATAAAATTCTTAGTAGTAAGGGCATGTGTCATAACGCCGACCTTAACATCCGGATGCTTTAACATAACCCCTTTAAGGATAAGCAAGCTTGCAGGTCTATCGGCAACAAAAAAGGGGATGAGTTTTCCTCTCATAAAGAGTCTCCTATTGATAAGCGATAAATAAAAGTTTCTCCGGTTTTTAATGCTACTTTTGGTCTTCGATTGGGAATAGGATAAAGAATTTGAACTTTAGGATTACTTTTCCAATATAAATATAACCCTAAAGTTTGAGCCTTTGTTCCAATGGGAGCGATGACTATATTTACTGGTTTGGGGCCTTCCACATTTGATGCGATAGCATCTTTTAATTGCTGATAAAAAAGAAAAGGACCCAAACTATTAACTTTTATCTGTCTCACAAAACTATTATTTAATAGATGTTTATTTGACTGTCGGGCCTCTTCGAGATACTTTTTATCTTCTTCATTCTCTTCTCTGATCCCTATACCGGGTGCTCCAATTAACGCTAAAGTTTTACCAGAAGGGAATTCATTCAAAAAAGCTAATGCTCGATTACTTTCAAATCCTAAAATTAATGCAAGAAGTGTATCTCCATTTATCTCAATGTCCCCCTCAAACCCATCTATGGGAATTATTTTCGATACTCCCACTCTTTTCTCTTCCTCCGTAGGTTCTAAGTATCTTTCACCCAAGGTATATTGGTAGACCGTATTGTAATCCTCTAATTCTTGGCAAAACTTCAAAATGTAATTCTTAGGGAAAGTAGTTATGTCGATAACTACAGTATCATTTTCAGAGATTTCTTTTTTAATATTTTTTAAAATCTCTTTAAAATCATCGTCATAGACATCTAAAAGTTCGAAGATTATATCTTTTTCCTTCAAGAAAGATAGAACCTTTTGCTTTTCTTCCTCCCAGCACTCTAAGTTTTCATGAGTTAAGTAATCTTTGACATTAAACTGAAAGATTAAAGCCTTTCTTATTTTAAACTTTTGAGTAGTTCTTTTAAGAGACTCAAATCCTCTCTCCTCGTAACTTATTGCGAATAAAAATACAATCTCATTCGTGGATTTAGGAGAATATTCAGCAAGTGGAACTGCTTTACCTATTGGAAGAGTATCATTGTTCATGTTTATTCACCATAATCAAAAAGAGTAAGCCCTCTAACAGGGAATTCTCTATCCTTAACGAAATATTTGGTCAATTCATCAATTATTTCCTCAGGATTTTCACTATCAATTAGTTCGTTGAGCCATTCGGCATTTACTTCTTTAGGCCATCTTCGAGCTAATGAAAGGCCAAAGCGTGCACATAGTAACCTATGAAGCTCATACCTATCAGCAGCAATATTGTCTCTAATTTGTGGATTCCGCTTTGTCAATGGAACTCTCAATGTACGTGTCTTAGTACAATCGCTTAGAGCATTTAATGCTCTAATATTTAACTTCGATGCATCTCTTATTTGAAATTCAGAAACTGTTCTTTTTTCTTTACTCCGAGATCCAATTAAAATTCTTTTAAATATTTTCCCCCAGCTTTCGATCAAACGTCGTGCATTTTGGCTTCTTGTTCTTGGTAAAGGTCTCTCCTCTTCATCCATTATTCTGTTGAGGCTTTCAAATAAATTATCAGCATGGATTTTGATTACCGTATTTTGCAGGTTGGGACTGAGGGGGTCTAATTTTTCTCTTTTTGGTTCAATTAAAAGATTTGGATAAGCATAAAAAACCATATCTTTGCAAAGTTCTAAAAAGTCCCTTGGAAGAAAGGAAGATAATGCAACAATATTTTCAAAACCCGAATAATCCCCCTCTGATGATGCCGAGACAGGTAATAAATCTCTTATAGAAATTTTGTAATTCCAGATTCTTTTAAGTCTCCAGTTTGCAAGATCTTCAATGAATTTTAGATAAAAAGCATGTTTCCTTTCTTCATGTAAATCAAATCTGTCAAGACAAACTGGACTGAAGTCGTCACCTGGCTCTATCTGATTACCATCTATATCCTCTTGAGTTGACATAAATGACTTCGTTGCTATCTTAAAGTATATTTTTTCACGATAGCTTGGGCCACGACTTGCTAAAAGGAGATTGACCACTTTTTGCTGATCTTCGTCTAATCTTTCGTACTCATCCAATAGTATGTAAAAAGGTTTTTTCTCCCAGGCTGGTACATATCTTCTTATTCTTTCAATCAGTTCTTTTATCAAGTCAGAAGTAATCCTAATAAACGGTCTTGGAGGAGGTCCTGCAAATTCACTTCTTTTTTCATGAATTAAATCTGCTAAATCTATTAGCGTTTCTACATTCTCGCCTCCTGAAATGGGAAACAACCGCATCAGTTTGTCCAATAATTTCTCAACATTCCCCACTCTTACCCATTGTTTGGAAATACACTCGTCTAACATTTTTATTAATTCTTCTGCTACAATCAAATTGAAGTAGTTTAAAAAGTAATCCATCCACTCATCTCTATTTTCGCCTCTTCTTCGAGTTGTTGCAAACAATGGCAAATCGAGTTTTATATATAATCCAACAAACTCTGGCTCTCTACCGAGCAATTGCCGGATTGGATATGAAAGATATAGTAATATCATAGACTTGCCAGAACCTCTGTGTCCTTC
>JASEFR010000048.1 GCA_030019025.1 bacterium | reverse complement strand
GCTAAGACACGCCGCCAGCGTTAGCCCTGAGCCAGGATCAAACCCTCCATAGGAAACAACGTTAGGTTCGATCCTATACCCGTACCAACTCTAACCTCACACTCACCTGATTGACAAAGAACAATACAACATCTGCAAGTGTTATAAATGTAATGTAAAGGGAATAAACTGTCAAGTCCCCTTATAATATAGGCAAGATGAAGGAATTCGGCGCTGATATCAGACATGATTTAATCGAACTCGTGAATACGATTTCAAAGATGAGTTATCCCAATAGTACACGATTGAAAATTTTCTTCTACAATCTCCTTATGCTACAGGAGGTAAGGGATAACTTGGTGCAAATCAAGGAAAACTACAGCATAGCAACAGGACTCGATCCCGATCAGTTAGAACCGTTAAGTATGAAAAAACTTGTAAAGCAAATTAGCACTGAGTATTTTGAACAACTTGAAAAAAGAGGAATATTTATTGACTTTTCAAAGAAAAGCTTACTAATCTCGCTTATATACAAAAAAAATCCACGCGGAATTGAAGCCAGGTACAACAGGCTACTAAACCTTGTTACCCACTTATTCAACACACCAACCACTTACCTGGCAATACGCTTAAATATTGATAAGACCAGGTTGAAAAATAAAATAGGTGAAGAGTTTGAAAGATTATCCGATTCTCTCGTAGAAAAATACACCTGGAGAGACAAGTTGCTCAAAGCCATAAAACATTACAAAGAGACTGTAAATCTAAGCGAAGTTGATGCAAATTTACTTAAGTTTTTTGAAAGTTTTTTGAAAGTCACAAATACGGTAGAATTACTGGGAAAAAATCTATTAACGATTAATAAAAAGTGGCAAATAATCAAAAATCTCGGGGAGACCATGACAAGCCTTTTCACGGGTTTACTCCAATATAAAGATCTTAAAGAACGACCCAACGCAGGAATTCTCGAAATAGTTACAGAACTAATGAATATCCTTTTTGACATTGCTGCTACCTTTGGGAAAATATTATCAAAAGAAAGTGGAAAGGCAATTACTTATGGGATAACGGAAGCCTTAGCTCCCCTCTATGTTTTAGGTATTGAAACTCTTAACAATACAGAGGGGAAACAGATAGAGTTATTAAGAAACAAACTTGCTAAGCTTCTTAAAGAGAGACATAAATTAATTGACATGGAAATTGAAAGTGGAACGACACAATTGCTGTATGAAGGTGAAAATTTCTGGAATGCCCTTCTAATAGAGAGAGTTCTGTGCAACTCCAAACAGGAAATCTTCCAGATATTGGGAATCCCCATCACAAACCCAACTGATGAATTCGATTACGAAGCCTTTTTAAAACCTGTGAATGAAGAAAAGTGGTATTAGCCAAAACGGTTTAAAAGAACATTAAACTTCCAAAATTTAATTGATTTTGTAAAAATCCGTTTGCTTGATCGTCCATAGGTGAAATTCTATAATTAGAAAACTGCGGGGCGTAGCGCAGCTTGGTTAGCGCGCCTGCCTTGGGAGCAGGAGGTCGGTGGTTCAAGTCCACTCGCCCCGATGGGAAGCGCCCGTAGCTCAACAGGATAGAGCAGCGGATTTCTAATCCGCTGGTTGGGGGTTCAAGTCCCTCCGGGCGCATATAAATGGTGAGCGTAGCTCAACTGGCAGAGCGCCAGACTGTGGATCTGGTGGTTGGGGGTTCGAGTCCCCTCGCTCACCCCATTAAAATAATTCCCTTTCGCTTCCCTTCTCTACTCTAAACAAATTATAAGCTTTGGGAATTCTTAGAACATTTTAAAACTTTGTGAAACCAATAAGCAGAGGGTCAACAGAATATGGACCGTTGCCCCCCTACCGTTGCCAATTAATCAACGACTAATACCTTTTTCTTCTGCAAACCTTTTGTATCCTCATAAATTAAATAGTAAATTCCGCCCTTCAAGTCCGAAATAACAACTTTTCCTCTTAAGGTCTTAATTTCACTTATCAGTCTCCCATCCACACCAACGAGAAAAACTTTATTAATATTTTCATCCAGCTTAATTTCCTGCCCACTCTTCAATATTATAGTATTAGAAACTGAAATTTTACTATTCTCACTTACATCACTCCGCAAGCCAAAGAGGGTTGCCAGGAAATTCTTTTTAGTAAGATACGTTCCCAAACTTCCTACTCCCTCCGCTCCGAAACCGAGGAAGATAACTCTATTTCCGGACGGACATACCATGTACACACCGGCAACCGAATCTGCATCTGAGCCTGTAAGAGCCCTATAATAGAGAATCGGAAGGGCACCGGAACCAGTAATGATATCTATTACATCTTTAGAATTCTGATTGGCATATGCTCCACTTCCACCAATGACTACAGAGTCATCAAGGGCAAAAATGTTTCCAGCGCCTATAAGCTTCCTGTCAGTAGTGCTATTAGAAATCAAGGTTATGCCAATGTAATTTGTAAGAAAATCAGGGAAAATACTATTAAAACTTTCTGCAATGTTTTGGCCAGAGATTATCAAATTTTTTCCATAATCAATAGCGCTTATTAAAAGATTGGCGTCCGAAGAGTCTGGGAACCTCTGTCCGGAAATGTAAAAAATTGTTCTGTAGTCTTCATATAGGTAAGGCTTTCCGCTATCGGCTTCCGAAAACCACTCGTAGGCAAAGTTGAGAGAATCGATAAACGGCTTTAAGTAGTTTTTGAGATTATTGTCATAACTGCCATCCCATACAAGTACAGAATCGATTCCTATTTTAAACTGAATTGTATCGATCCTTGATAAAATTCCGTCCCAAGAGTAACTAAGTTCCAGAGAAGCCATTTGGGGAACGTCAAAATCATGCACATGAATGTTAATAGGGAGATAAACAGTGTCATTTACAGGTATCAAATCAATAGCAAAAGATGTATCCGCAACCTCAACGTACTCACATAGAGAGCTGACCCTTAAACTAATATTGTGGGCATCGGCAAAAGGTGCAAGGCTTGTCAGAGCAATGTTGACCGTTCCACTCTCGCCCCGTTCAAACCTATTGTTTCCATTACCGTCAGTTATCCCCCTAAATATCGCTGAAAGGTAACCAAAATCAACACTCAATCTGGCCTTATCAGACTGGAGAACGTTCCCAGCATTGAGGGTATAATCACCACTATAATCAACGATCTGGTAAATAGAGTCCTGCTGCACAAAAGCAGCCACATAGTAGTACGGTGCCCTTGTTAATTCAGAAACGGAAAACGAGAAATCATAAATAACCGAATCCCCATAACTAATATTTAACTCAACTCCCTCAGCATCAGGCCACATTCCTTTAACCACATATCTCAGAATGTCCATACTTTGCCAGTTATAGAAAATCGAATCCTCAAGAATAGCCACTCTCAACATAAGCTGGGAAGGGATGGAAATTGATATATCAGACGTCATAAATATTTTCACCCTTGCATTTGCAACAAGGGTATTTGGATCAAAGCTTAAAATCTCCACCTTAATAGAGCAAGGGGATGTCTCTTGAAAGCTTTGCAAAACATAGTTTTCCAATGGTGTATAAACACCTGCCCACCCACCTACCACTGCTTTGTTACCCGAGATTAAAGAGGTAGGATACCCTGGAACTGAGTAGTAGTTTAACCTATAAGCGGAGTAAGAATGATAAAAGGGATCCGAGGAACTAGGATGGTACTTTATAACTGTCAGTGACTCACCGTAAACCGTTTCCAACTGGGTAATAGCAGCCGCCTGATAGGGGCAATATGCACACCATGTTGCAGTGAAGTTCTCGATAAGGACATTCTTTCTATATCCATGGGCAAGCCCCAGAATTAACGCAAAGGTCAATAGCACCCTTTTCATTTTTACCCCCTGTTTTTACTAAATTTTATAGCCAAATGGATAATTCAAAAAGTGTCCAACATACAAGCCTTCAATAACGAAAAGCTTAAAACTAAACGAAACCCACCTTTATGCGATAAAAAAATATTTTAAGTCCATAACTAAAGACCAAAATATTTTTAACTTAGTGGTAACTTTTTAACCATAGATTAACCATATTTTCTAAAATTTCCTCGAGTTGCAAGAATAGGATAGACTTCTCCTCATTCCCTGGACTTGAAAATTAAAAAATGAAACTTTACTTCTCAGCCCAGAAACAAAGGAAACTGGGCATGAAAAATTTTGATTAATTTTTCGCTACTATTAAATAAAAATTCTTCGAATAAGAAACAACCGCTTACACTTAAGTCCATGCCCT
>JASEFR010000047.1 GCA_030019025.1 bacterium | reverse complement strand
GTTGCCGCTATGAATCCCTGTCCATGCGGCTATTATGGTGACCCTCTTCATCAATGCACTTGCACTCCTTCAAGTATTTTGAAGTACAGGTCAAGAGTTTCAGGACCTCTTCTGGACAGAATTGACATTCAGATTGAAGTACCTGCTTTAAAGTTTGAAAACTTAAGCAGAATGGAAGATGGTGAGGACTCTAAGGCTATTAGGGAGAGGGTGATGAGGGCTAGGGAGATTCAGCTCAGGAGATTTAAATTGAAAAAGAGGATGTATTGTAATGCTCACATGGATTCAAGAGCCATAAAGGAATTTTGCAAGCTTGACGAAAAATCTGAGGAGATTTTAAAGTTGGCTATTGAGAAATTTGGATTTTCAGCGAGAACCTATTTCCGGATCCTAAAAGTGGCAAGGACGATTGCGGATTTAGAAGGGCTTCAAGAAATAACACCAAAATGTGTTCAAGAGGCGATACATTATAGGATATTTGATAAAAGGATGCTTTTGGAGTGAACTTTTCCTATTCTTTTGGTCTTGTATCTTACATCCTGTCTCTTTTCGTTTTGGGGCTTTATCCAAAAGTTAGGATTCTTCCTGTACGTTTCGACACAAGTTTTCTGTTTCACTTTTCTGCATTTTTTCTGCTTTACCTATTTCTTCTTGATAGGTTTAAGAAAAAAATGAGTAGTTTCTTTATCGCTGTTGTTATTGCGGGGTTAATTGAACTTTTACAACGGTTTTTACCTTCCCGTACACCTTCCTTGTTCGATTTTCTTTATGACCTTTCGGGAATAGCAGCCGCTTTGATAGTCGGTTTTAGGGGGAAAGAAACTGTCTTTAAGATTTTGTATTCCTTTGCGTTTTTGGGATACATCCCTTTGGGACCGGGTACCCTCTCGAGCCTGACTTTTACGTTATTGATTTACCTTTCTCAAAGTTTTAAAAAGATTTATGTTTGGCAGATTTTTATGATACTCCTTCCAGTAGCTGTAATTGCTTCCCAGAAAGCTGAAGATTTACTGGGCAATGATCCCGCTATCTGCGTCATAGATGAAGTGGTAGGAATGGTTTTTCCTCTAATGTTTTTAGAACACGATATTTTGCTTTATGTGTTGGCCTTTTTGTTCTTCAGATTTTTTGATATTCTTAAGCCTTTCGGTATAAAGAGAGTGGATAAAATAAAAGGGGGTATTGGAATAGTATTAGACGACCTCTTGGCTGGACTTTTCGCACTTATTGCCGTTAAAATGGTTATTGTAATCCTTTCACAAGCTGGCGTAAACCTTTAATAGCGTCGTCCAGACTATTTCTGGATCGTCACAGCTTATGTAAGACATATAGGCTGTTCCTTTGTAACTCCATGCGGAAATCCTGTCAATTCCATACTCTTTTGCTTTTAAAGCGATTTTCTCTATAAGATACTCCTCTCCTTTCTTGACGCGGAAATTTTGAATCCAGATCTCACTTTTCTTTGAATGTTTTTTGCTTAAAAGGCTTACCGTTTTTATCTTATCCTCCATCCATTCATCAAAGTTATGTGGATGCAAAACCCAGTAAGGGTCAGTTCCAAAAACATCAATGGATGGAAGAGAAGCATAATGATCCCAATCAATGTCTTCATCGTTGGGCAAGAGGCAAAGAACATTTTTAAGTCCTTTTTCTTTAGCATAAGCTGTGACTGTTTTCAAGAATTCAAGTTTTGTAAACCCGCGAAATAACTTTAGATCTTTTTCTGAGGCTTCT
This sequence comes from bacterium, assembly GCA_030019025.1. Taxonomy (NCBI): domain Bacteria; species bacterium. Next base: position 2,555 of record JASEFR010000047.1, on the reverse strand, counting down.
TCCATAGGGTATCCAAATTTTTCTTTGAACTTCTTTTTGCAGATGGAGCAGAAACACCCCTCTCTATTGGTCAAAGGCGAGAAATGGGGCTCGTCCCAGAAGATAAAATCGGGCCCTAAGGAACTTGCCGAATCTATCCATTTTTTGATAAACTCAACGGTTGCAGGGTTGTTCATGCAAGCTCCATAACCCTTTTTCCCTTCTCGAGTTACAAGTCTCGCTTCGTCGTTGAGAAGCAAAAATTTTGAGAAGGCTTCACCACCAAAAATCCTTGCTACTCCCCATGGGTCTAAGTATACTTCAAGCCCAAAATCCTTGGAGAGCTTAACTATTTTGCGCATCGTTCCTTCGTAATATTCCATGTCGTTTTCCGAGTAGGTATGAACTATGTAATCGATTCCGCTTTCTTTTATAATAGCAAGGTCTTTTTCAACCCATTCGGGGTTTCTTACACCGAAGTATGAAATCCCCTTTTTCACTCCAGTAAATCCCCGGGGTTTAGAATCTTCACCCCTTCCTTAAGCTCTGAAGGCAGGAGTTCTATAAGTTTTTCAGGGTTTGCATCTATGACTGGAAAGGTCCTGTAGTGCATTGGGATGATAATGGATGGTTTTAAAATCTTTAGGGCGTAAGCAGCCTCTTCAATGCCCATCGTGTAGTGCCCCCCAATGGGTATCATAACCAGGTCTGGCTTGTAAAGTTCTGCAATATAATTTAAACCTCCGAATAATCCTGTATCCCCCATGTGGTAGATTTTAAAACGGTCTTCAAGGGTAATAATAAAGCCACAGGGGTTCCCACCGGGTATTGATCTTTCGCCCTCAAGGATTGTTGAAGAGTGCGATGCTTCAACCATTGTGAAGGAAATTTCGCCTCTCTTTAAAGTCCCTCCAATGTTCATACCCGAGAGTTTGCTTATGCCCTTTGAACCAAGATAATTTGTGATCTCAAAATTGGAAATGATTTCACTATTGTAATTTCTGGCAATTTCAACCGCATCACCGATGTGATCACTGTGAGCATGAGTCACGAGAATATAATCCACTTCATTAACCACACTTTCCAGTTTTTTGTTGTTTACGGGATTTGAAATCCAAGGATCAATAAGGATGGTTTTGTTTTTCTGACTAATCACCAAGAACGCTGAATGGCCAAAGTATACAATTTTATGACCATTTAAAAGCATAACCACCTCCTTTTAATACCTTATTGTCTTTCCATAAACACTTCCTCCATAATGAAATAACAGTTCGGCCTCATCTTTCCACATATCGGTGAAATACTTTTCGTCAGCTTCTGCAAGAAGAATCTCCCCAACAAAGATGTAATGGTCCCCCCCTTCGTATTTGGCATAGAGCTTGCACTCTACATAACCAAGGGCTCCATCGATTCTTGGAGGTTTCGCAAGTTTAGATGGAAGAGCTTTTATATTGTACTTCTCAAATTTATTAACTTGCCATCCACTTTCGCTACCGCACTTTTCTGCCAGTTCTTGCAGATTCCTCCCAGGTATGTTAAGGACAAATTCCCCCGTCTCTTCTAAATTATTTGTCGTTTTGTGACGCTTTTGGAGGGCGATTGCTATTAGGGGTGGATTTACGCTGACAGGCATTGACCACGCAACAGTGCAGGCGTTGGGAGTGCCCTTTTGATCCACACTCGTAACAATTACTACCATCGCAGGGTGTATTACCCTATAGGGGTACTTTTTTATTTCTTTCATATTCCCCTCCTATTTACCAATACAAAATTCGCTAAAAATTGAATTCAGAACCCTTTCAGGGATATCTCCCCAGCCAAAGATTTGATTCAGGGAATTGAAGCCATTTTGTAGATGAAAGGAGACTATATCCAGCGGTACTTTTTTAAAGTTTGAAAGAGCCTCTTCAATCTCGATTTTCGCTCTGGAGAGGAGATGAGTCTCTCTCCTGGAAAGGGAGAACTCCGACGAGGGCACAATAAACATTTTGATCCTTTCTTCAATTGCCCTTTCCAGTTCTTCGATACCTTCACCGGTCAAACAGGATACCTTAAAGATATTTGGTGCGTTGAATTTTTCCAGTTCTTTATGAGTTGCTGCCAATCCAAGGTCTGCTTTGTTCACAACTAAGATTTTTTCCTTCTTTATGGAATTCCATTCTTCAATTTCCTCTTCATCAATATGTTTTGAACCGTCCAGGACAAAAAGGATGAGATGGGCACTTTCTATGACCTCTCTCGCCCTTGCTACTCCTATTGATTCTACTGGTTCGGGAGTTGTCCTGAGACCAGCGGTATCGTAGAATCTCACAGGAATCCCGCCAAGAAAAATCTCTTCGTGAATAAAATCCCTTGTGGTTCCAGGAATTTCTGTAACGATAGCGCGTTCCTTTTTTAAGATGCTGTTAAAGAGGCTTGATTTCCCAACATTGGGTTTTCCGGCAATGGTCACGTTGACACCTTCAAAGATGAGAGAGTTTCTTTCACCTTCTTTGAGCAGTTTATCAAGTTCATCTCTAATTTTTTTAAGATTATCAAGCAGTTTTATTTCATCGAGAGGCGGTACATCTTCTTCG
>JASEFR010000046.1 GCA_030019025.1 bacterium | reverse complement strand
GTTCGCAAACAGCAAAAATCCTGATGTGATCTTTATACCTGCTGCTGCATACGGTGAGGCTGCCCTGATCATAAAACAGGCACGTGAACTTGGAATGAAACAGATCTTTTTGGGTGGTGACACATGGGAAGCTCCAGAGTTCCTCGAAGTAGGTGGCAAAGCAGTTGAAGGTTCTTATTTCAGTACACACTTTGATACCGAGGCTACGACAACCCCCAGAGCTGCAGAGTTTATCAAGGCATTCAGAGCAAAGTACGGCAAGGATCCAAGTGCCTTTGCCGCACTGGGATATGACGCCTACATGCTTGTTGTTGACGCGATTAGAAGAGCAGGATCAGCTGACCCGAAAGCAATAAGAGATGCACTCGCCGCTACGAAGAATTTCGAGGGCGCAACAGGCTATATAACACTCGATCAAAACGGAGATGCGATTAAGGATGCAGTTATAAGGGTTGTCAAGGATGGGAAGTTCGTGTATGTGACAACGGTCAGACCGAGTGAATGAGTGACGCGCAGGCTTCGTGCCTGCGCGTTTTTTCTGGAGGTGTCTTGATGAACTTGACCTTGTTTCTGCAGCACTTGGCAAACGGAGTAGCACTTGGATTCGTTTTTGGGCTTGTTGCAATTGGGTACACGCTTGTCTATGGTGTTGTGAAATTAGTCAACTTTGCTCACGGTGATATATTCATGATGGCGGCGTTCTTTGTTTATTACGGGATAGTTCTCTTTTCGTTTCCGTGGTGGTTGTCGTTTCTTTTTGCAATATTTCTTACAGCACTCCTCGGAATTTCAATTGAAAAGGTTGCTTATAAGCCACTGAGAAATGCACCGAGAATCTCTTCCCTCTGCTCAGCCATAGGAATGTCTTTCTTGCTTGAGAATTTCGCAATCGTGGTTTTCGGTGGCAGGCAAAAACCTTTCTATCAGCCACCGGTGTTGAACAGAACTCTGAATGTGTGGGGAGTCAGAATCCAGCTTGTAACGATAATCACCATCGTTGTGTCGATAGGAGCCCTTTTTTTCTTGAGTTACTTGGTTTATAAAACAAAAATGGGACTCGCGATGAGAGCTCTTGCGTACGACTTTGACACAGCAAGGTTGATGGGAATTAATGTAGACAGGACGATAACCTTTACCTTTGCAGTTGGTTCAAGCCTTGCGGCCATCAGTGCCATATTCTGGGCGCTACGCTATCCACAGATATGGCCATTCATGGGAGTTTTCCCCGGGTGGCGCGCTTTTACTGCGGCCATAATAGGCGGTATTGGGAGCATCAAAGGAGCCATGGTCGGGGGTTTCTTGATTGGCATGATTTCAATCTTGCTTGTTGCGTTTCTTCCCGATCTGGCAGGATACCGAGATGCTTTCATTTTTATTATGTTGGTCTTCGTTTTACTCTTTAAACCAACTGGTCTGTTTGGTGAAACTTAGGGGGAATGAGTGTGTACAAGCAACCTTCGTTCTGGCTGACGTTGATCGCACTTGTTGTGTTTTTCGCTTTCATCAGCTATGCACAGAAGAATTTCGATGCGTACATAATTCGAATCATGAACGTGGCGGCGATATATGTGATTCTCGGTGTCAGTCTTAACTTGATAAATGGATTCACAGGGCAATTTTCCCTTGGTCACGCTGGATTTATGGCAATAGGTGCTTACGCGTCTGCTTTACTTTATATGTCGCCCGAGCTCAAGGCAATGAACTTTTTCATAAAACCGCTGATATGGCCGCTGAATCGAATTCAAATTCCGTTTTTCCCGGCGTTGCTAATTGGGGGATTGCTTGCCGCTGGTGCGGGTTTTCTCGTTGGTGCTCCCTGTATGAGGGTGAAAGGTGATTATCTCGCGATAGTTACCTATGGTTTTTCTGAGATAATTAGGGTTCTTTTCAACAATTTGCAGAGTGTGACAAACGGACCTTTAGGGCTTAAAGGTTTGCCAACGTACACGAATTTGTGGTGGAGCTGGGGATGGGCTGTGTTCACCGTGTTTTTCATAAAGAGGCTGATTGATTCCAGCTATGGTAGGGCGCTGAAAGCGATCAGAGACAACGAAGAAGCGGCCGAAGCAATGGGTGTTGATCTGTTTTACCACAAGACTCTTGCTTTTGTCGTGGGTGCATTTTTCGCAGGTATTGCAGGTGGCCTGCTGGGTAGCCTTGTGATGACGATCGATCCGAACGCATTCAACATAATGCTCACTTTTCAGATTGTCTTGATAGTTCTCCTGGGAGGGCTTGGCAGCATAACCGGGACGGTGATTTCTGGCGTTCTGATCGCCGTTTTGATGGAGTGGCTCAGGATTGTGGAAACACCGATGAAAATTTTCGGGATAACGATACCTGGTATCTCTGGCATGAGGATGTTGATTTTCTCCATCATACTGATGATATCAGTTCTGTTTTTCAGACACGGCATACTGGGCGATAGAGAGTTTTCATGGCAGGGTGTCATTTCGTTTTTCAAAAGGCGTCAATCAAACCGGGGAGGATGAAGTGTGGCGATCCTGAGATTGGACAGGGTGACCAAGAAATTCGGCGGCTTGGTAGCTGTTAACAACGTCTCTCTGGAACTTGAACAGGGTCAACTGGCAGGTCTTATTGGTCCAAACGGTGCTGGCAAGACAACCATTTTCAACGTTATAACTGGCGTTTATCGTGCGGACTCTGGAAAAGTATATTTTATGGGCATCGACGTAACAAAGAAAAAACCCCACGAGATCGCAGCACTGGGAATAGCAAGAACCTTTCAGAACATCAAACTCTTTCACCGAATGAGCGTGCTCGACAACGTTCGTGTGGCATGTCATTTCAGACTGAAAGCATCTGTTTTCTCGGCTGTCCTGGATTTGCCCAAGTATGCAAGAGAGGAGCGAGAAATGACAAAAGAGTCGCTCGATCTTCTTGAAGCCGTTGGTTTGAAGCAGCTTGCGAATGAGAGTGCAGCTTCACTTCCGTATGGCTATCAGAGAAAACTTGAGATAGCAAGAGCGCTGGCAACGAGACCAAGAATTTTGTTGCTCGACGAACCTGCAGCTGGTATGAATCCGGAGGAAACCGCTGAATTGATGAGATTTATAAAGAGAATTCGTGATGAGTTTGGTCTCACAATACTTCTGATCGAACACGATATGAAAGTTGTCATGGGAATATGTGAGAAAATAACAGTTCTGGACCATGGTTGTGTTATTGCAGAAGGCTCCCCCAAAGAGATACAGAATAATCCCGAAGTGATCAAGGCCTATCTGGGAAGTGGTGCCTATGCTCGAAGTTAGGGACCTGCACGTGAGTTATGGCGCAATAAAGGCATTGAAGGGGATATCTTTCAAGGTGGAAAAAGGGAAAGTCGTGACCTTGATTGGTTCGAACGGTGCAGGTAAGACGACTACCTTGAAAGCGATATGTGGTCTCGTCAAAGTACAGGCTGGAAATGTCTTTCTGAATGGTGAGAACATTACGAACAAACCGACCAACGAGATTGTTTCAAAAAAGGTCGCAATGGTTCCAGAAGGCAGGAGGATTTTCCCAAATCTGACGGTTTACGAGAATCTGTTGGTTGGGGCATATCAAAGGAATGATAAAGATGGGATTCAACAGGATATGGAGTGGATTTTCTCGCTTTTTCCTGTTTTGAAGGAAAGACTCAGCCAGAAAGGTGGGACTTTATCCGGCGGAGAGCAACAGATGCTTGCAATAGGCAGGGCCCTAATGAGCAGACCCGATCTGTTAATGCTCGACGAGCCTTCTTTGGGGCTTGCACCTATAATAGTGGAACAATTGTTCGAGGTGATTCACAAGATTCACAGTGAGGGTAAGACAATACTTCTGATTGAACAGAATGCTTATGCGGCCTTGAACATAGCAGATTACGCTTATGTACTCGAGACTGGACGGATAGTCTTGCAGGGTACCGGAAAAGAATTACTCGCCAATGAGGAGGTTAAGCGTGCTTACCTGGGTGGTTGAACGCTGAGTTTTCTTTGGCCTTAACTTTTTCGTAACTTGACACGCGTTTTGACAGGTGGTACCATGATATACGGTCGCTCGTGTGAGAGCAGTTGTAAGAAGCAGGGTCTTGGAAAATGAATAGAACGACAGAGGGTCTGAGGAAGACTCACATTGTTTTGTCGTCGGGTCATTGAAAAATGGATAGCAGTCCCGCCAATCATAAAGAATCCAAAGGGTCAAGGATCTAAACCTTCTGCTTAGATTTCGTGGAGGGTTTGATCCTGGCTCAGGGTGAACGCTGGCGGCGTGCCTAACACATGCAAGTCGAGCGGGTACCCGCAAGGGTACCAGCGGCGCACGGGTGAGTAACACGTGGGTAATCTACCCCTCGGAGGGGGATAACCGGGGGAAACCCCGGCTAATACCCCATACGATCCGGCAACGAAGGTTGCTGGATGAAAGGGGCGTTTGCTCCGCCGAGGGATGAGCCCGCGGCCCATCAGGTAGTTGGTGGGGTAATGGCCCACCAAGCCTACGACGGGTAGCCGGCCTGAGAGGGTGGTCGGCCACAAGGGCACTGAGACACGGGCCCTACTCCTACGGGAGGCAGCAGTGGGGAATCTTGGACAATGGGCGAAAGCCTGATCCAGCGACGCCGCGTGGGGGATGAAGCCCTTCGGGGTGTAAACCCCTGTTGCGAGGGAGGAATAAGGCCTGGAGGAAATGCCAGGCCGATGACTGTACCTCGCGAGGAAGCCCCGGCTAACTACGTGCCAGCAGCCGCGGTAATACGTAGGGGGCGAGCGTTACCCGGATTCACTGGGCGTAAAGCGGGTGTAGGCGGCTCGGTAAGTCGGGTGTGAAA
>JASEFR010000045.1 GCA_030019025.1 bacterium | reverse complement strand
GTATTCAATGCATATATCTATTATGTAGCCCTTCCTGCTTTCATTTTTCTTGAACTAAGTTATTTGCCTTTAACAAGTGAAACTTTAAAAGTCATAGCTGTGGTAACACTCCCTATAGTTTTGGTTTTAGCACTTTATTGGCTTTTTACAAAATTTTTAAAATTTGAGAGGCGATTCTTCATAATCCTTTCCCTCTCAACGGTTTTTGGAAGTACAGCATTCTTCGGCATTCCCTATGTTACCTTCTCTTATCCTCAGAAGGAATCTCTTCAACTTGCAGCTCTTGTTGCGTCGATCTCGGGAATTGTTGGACTTACCACAGTGATAACCCTTCTTGAACTTTATTCAGCACCTGGTTTGAAGATGAAAGCGCTAATTAAGTTGATGATAAACAGATTCAAAAGAAATCCGCTTATTATTTCAATAGTCTTGGGTTTTCTTTCCAATGTAATGAATTTGAAGGTTAGCGGTGGGATTTATAAAGGACTTGACATGATAGGTAAGTCAACCGCAGTTATTGCCATATTTATGCTTGGCCTCTTTCTTTATGGAAGAGAATATAGAAAAATCTGGCAAGGTTTTATTTTCTCTCTACCCAGGGCTTTACTCTTGCCTCTTGTAACCTACGTGTTTGCAAGGCTTTTCGGACTTACTTCTACTTCTTTGGCAATAACTGTTTTGCTTTCAGGAATGCCAGTTGCACTGACTATGATAACTATTACCCAAAAGTATGAGTTTGAAGTCGATCTATTTGCTAATTTGATTCTTGTAAGTACTCTCTCTTCTCTGGTTTATCTCAATCTGCTTAGGTCTTTTGTAATTAAGTAAAGTCACTTGACTATTCAATTGATCCCCGCTATAATTCATACTGAACTGATAGGAAATTATGGTTAAGATTTCACAAAAGACAAGATATGCTGTTCGTGCATTGATACGGTTGAGTACTTATGGGAATGAAGGTACAACTTTAAAGCAGATCTCCTTTAAAGAAAATATACCTTTGAAATTCTTAGAGCAAATTTTTGCTGCCCTTGTAAAGGCCGGCATTCTTGAATCTAAGAGAGGTGCTGAAGGTGGATACAGGCTGAAAAAAGAGCTTTCGGATATCACTCTATATGAAGTTATGAGAGCTTTAAAGGAGGATGTCAAGCTGGCAAGATGTTTTGAGTTTGTCGAAAGAGAGTGCCCTTTTTCAGAATATTGCTCTGCAGAGGCCTTTTGGAAAGAACTTCAGAACAGAATTACAAAAATTTTTGAAGAAACCACGCTGGGGAGGAAATGAAATGAATGTTTATCTGGATAATGCGAGTAGTACGCGGTTGGATGAGAGAGTTGTTGAGGCAATAATGAAGACTTTTTATGAAGATATAGCCCTCCCATTGTCAGAATTTGTTCATACACCAGGTCAAAGAGTAAAGGAGCTGATTGAAGAATCAAGAAAAAAGATTGCAAGTTTCGTAGGGGCAGAGTCTTCTGAGATAATATTTACATCTGGTGGTACAGAAGCAAATAATTTGGCCATTAAGGGGATCGCTTATGCCCGGGCAAAGAAGGGAAAACATGTAGTAACTACTGCTGTAGAAGGAAGGTCAGTTCTAGATTCCGTCCGCAGATTGGAAAAATCCGGATTTAGAGTGGACATTGTTCCCGTTGATAGGTATGGTTTTGTAGATTTAGATGCACTGGAGAGGGCTGTGTCAGGTGATACTATCCTGGTTTCTGTTCAAATGGTCAACGACGAGGTGGGTACTATTCAGCCTCTTGAAGAAGTAGTGAAAATTGTAAAGTCGAAGAATCCGGAGACTTTTATTCACACGGATGCGACCTATGGTATAGGCTGGATTCCTTTTAATGTGAAAGAATTGAGGGTTGACCTTGCAAGTTTTACCGCCCACAAGATTCACGGGCCAAAGGGAATAGGAGCACTTTACGTTAAAAAGGGCGTTTCAATAGAAAAGCAGATGGATGGCGGGTATGCAGAGTTTAATTTGAGGGGCGGAACACCAAACATACACGGAATTGTGGGATTTGCAAAGGCTGTCGAGATTTTAAGCTGGGATGAGGTTGAAAAGGTGAGGAACTTAAGAGATTATCTTTATAAACGAATTATTTCAAGTATTCCAGAAGTGGTTTTAATTGGTCCTTCAGATTTTTCCAGAAGGCATCCAGCAAATCTCAATTTATCCTTTAAATATGTTGAGGGAGAGTCGGTGGTCCTCTATATGGACATGAAGGGGGTTGCTGTTATTTCCGGCTCTGCGTGTTTTTCACGAGGACTTGAACCTTCGTATGTTATAATGGCTATGGGGCATAGCCATGAAGATGCCCACGGTTCAATCAGGTTTTCCTTGAGTAAATATAATACTAAGGAGGAGATGGATTACACGGTGTTAGTTTTGGAAGAAGTGATTAAGAGTTTGAGGGAACTAAGCCCGCTGGGAGGAAATTGATATGAGTTTACCCTATTCTAAAAAGTTAATTGAGTTGTTTGTTCACCCGAAAAATGTTGGGGAGATTCCAGATGCCGATGCAAAAGCAACGGAAGGTTCTCCTGCCTGTGGTGATATGGTTCAGCTCTTTCTGAAGGTTGACCCTGAAAGCAAAAGAATTGTGGACATTAAGTTTAAATCCTACGGATGTGCTTCTAATATTGCTACTGCTTCCATAGTTACAGAATTGGCAAAGGGTAAGACACTCGAAGAAGCGAAGCAAATTACCTGGAAAGACGCCGATGCAGAACTGGGTGGTTTGCCTCCAACAAAGATACACTGCGCTGTACTGGCTGTGGATGCACTTCACACAGCTATAGAGAATTATGAGCATCAACACGGTCTTCTGAAAGAGAAGGTTCCTACGACTAAAGAGGTTGTAATAAACCGCCTAAAGCATGTCATAGATCCACGAAAGGGTATTGATGTAGTGAGAGCAAAGACACTTAAAGGTGTTGAGGTTCAGGATGGTGTAGCAAAAGTATATTTGAATATGCGTGAGGATGAAGAATTTGCAAACCATATAAAGGAAGAAATTGTAGAGAGGATATCACCTTTGTGGGACATTAAAGTGGTGGAGGTGATCTTTTCTAATGAGTGAGGCAAGATACAGTTGTATTGGAGAAGGGTGTGTTACGGAACATATTGTGAAGTTTCGAAATGCCTATGTTAAAGCAAAAAGTGGGGAGTCTTTTATTATGGAAGGTGACAATTTTGACGGGCTAAGTGAAATTCTCAAAATCGCTAAGTTTATGAACACGAAGATTGAATACGTAAAAAGGGAAAGTAATCGCTGGGAAGTTAAATTCAAAAAGGATTAATTTATGGATAGGGAAAAGCTGAAGGAAGAGATTTTAAGGCTAAAGAAAGAGAAAAAGGCTGTTCTACTTGTGCATAACTATCAAAGGCCCGAAATTCAGGAGATAGCCGATTTTTTAGGGGATTCTCTTGATCTTTCCAGGAAAGCTAAGGAAACGGACGCAGATATCATCGTATTCGCTGGTGTAACCTTTATGGCAGAAACAGCGAAGATATTATCGCCACAGAAAAAAGTTTTGACACCGGAGCCGGCTGCTCGCTGTCCAATGGCAGATATGATTAACGTAGAAGATTTACAAGAACTAAAGAAAAAACATCCTGATGCAGTAGTCGTCGCTTATGTCAACACCAATGCGGAGGTTAAAGCTGCTGCAGATGTGTGTGTTACCAGTGCCAACGCGGTCAAAGTTGTGAGGGCCCTTGATGCGAAAAAAGTAATTTTTGTTCCTGACAGAAACCTTGCCAGTTATGTTTCAATTTACGTCAAGGATAAGGAAATTATTCCTTGGGATGGATATTGTTATGTTCATGATGCCTTTACCGAAGAGGATGTATTTAAAGTGAAAGAGGAGTACCCTCATGCAGTAGTTATTGCTCATCCGGAGTGTAGGGAAGAGGTGATTATGAATTCAGATTACATTGAGTCTACGCAGGGTATGATAAGGTTAGCAAAGCTTTTAAATGCACCCGAATATGTATTTTTCACTGAAGAGGGTCTTACCGAAAGAGCTGTTCGTGAAATGCCTGACAGAAGGTTTTACAACCCACCTCGCACTGCAATATGTCAGCAAATGAAAAAAATTACTTTGGAAAAGGTGTATGAGTCCTTGCTTTATGAGAGGTATGAGGTGGTTCTTGAACCGGAGGTTATAGAAAGGGCACGAAGAGCATTAGATAAAATGCTTGAACTTTCATAAAATTTTAAAATTTAAGGAGGTAAGAGTTATGGGGTTTCTCTCGGAAGCCGATAAAAAAGAAATAAGGGCGATGTTCGCCGAAATGGTCAATCCCGTAAAAATAATTAATTTCACTCAGACCTTAGAGTGTACATACTGCCGCGAAACGAGGCAAATTCTTGAAGAGGTAGCGGAGCTGTCGGATCTTATTACTCTTGAAGTTTTGAATCACATGGAAAACAAAGAGAAAGCAGATAGTTATGAAATAGAGGACAAAATACCTGCAATTATAGTGGAAGGAGATAAAGACTACGGTATTCGCTATTATGGTATCCCGTCGGGTTATGAATTTTCAACCCTTCTTGAAGACATAATAATGGTCTCTAAAAGGGATTCTGGTTTAAAGCCTGAAACGAAAGCTACGCTTGCTACAATTGTGAAACCCGTGCATATTAAGGTTTTTGTTACCCCAACCTGTCCCTATTGCCCCACAGCAGCAATTACTGCTCATAAGATGGCTTTGGAAAGTGACATGATAAAAGCGGAGGTTATTGAATCCATAGAATTTCCATTTCTCGCGCAAAAATATGGTGTATACGGAGTACCTAAGGTAGTGATAAATGAAAAAGTGTCCTTTGAAGGCGCTTTACCCGAGGAAATGTTCCTCGATTATGTGTTGAAGGCAGTGAAATAAAAAAGGATTCTCAAAGAAAAAGGCCCCCTTATCGGGGGCC
>JASEFR010000044.1 GCA_030019025.1 bacterium | reverse complement strand
TCACCCTTATGGGATAAAGAAGATCCTCTATACCAACTTTATCTAAAGGGATCTTTCTTAGGTCGTGCTGATTCTGAACGTCCTTCATCTTCAAACATCACAGATCAAATAGGTTTCAAAACCATCCGGGGTTTTCCTTATATCCAGATTGTGGTAAGTGACGCTCTTAATTTCCTTTTTCAGCCTATGTCTCTCAGGATCGTAGTCCTCATAAAAAAGCTTTGCATTAATTGAGGTACCCTCTATTTTCAGTTCACAATCGGTAAAAATCTTCCCTTCAACAATCGTTCTAAAAATAACCTCACTCAAAAAATCCACAAGGAGGTCCTCTAAGGTTTCCGCCCTATCCATATATGTTAACTCTTTTTGTTCACCCTTCCTTTTATTCTCAACCATCGCATTAACTATAGCCTCAAAACCGCTTTTAAACAACTCTTCAAGGGTTTTCCCGTATATCCTTACTCCAAAGTCTGCTGTGTGGTCAAGAATTTCGTATGGCATAGTTCATCTCCATTTAATTTTGTAAGCAAAACTTACACCTCTCGGAAACAATGCCAGTTCAACTTTTTCTTTAAAATTAAATAAATGAGCATCCACATAGGCATCAGCCAACGAATATAGCCATGTTCCCAAAAAATAAAACCCATAGGAAAGGCTTTCGTTAAACATTTGCAAATCCCCGGATTTTCTGTATTTAACGTAGCGGGAAATAGAGTTGTATCCGGTAAAGACCTCCACTGATGCAACAATAAAACCTTTCAAGTACTTCTCGTTATAAAATTGCCCTCCACCCGGCAAAAAGGCTGACATGAGGACCGCTTTTCCCGGATTTTTTCCTTCCACTCCCACTAAAATAAGGACCAAAAAAGTAAGGAATTTCATTTCTTTTTAAATAACTTTCTCAAACCCTTTAGAATTTTTTTTAACCTCAAAAGAAGGACAAGGAAAAAGGCCTCTTTGATTATTCTTTTAGACATCTTTGAGGTTCCTGACCTTCTTTCTATAAAGATAATTGGAACCTCCTTTATCCTAAAGCCCTTTTCATAAGCGTAGTAATCCATTTCTATCTGAAAGGCATAACCATCGGAGTGAATTTTTGAAAGGTCTATACTTTCAAGCACTTTTTTCCTAAAACACTTGAAGCCTGCGGTGAGGTCCTTTACCGGTACACCTGTAACGACACGTGCATAAACATTTGCAAAATAAGACAAAATTAACCTTTTCAATGGCCAATTAACCACGCTTATTCCATCGGTATAGCGCGAACCAATTACTAAATCTGCCTCCTTAGCGGCTTCAATAAGCCTTGGCAAGTCTTCTGGATTGTGAGAAAAATCGGCATCCATTTCTACCACTAAATCATAGCCCTTCTTCAGAGCATACTTAAAGCCTTCCACATAGGCAGTTCCAAGGCCAAGCTTTGCTGGCCTTGCTAAAAGATTTACCCTTTCACCATATCTCTCCATAAGGAGCTTCACTTCTTCCTGAGTGCCATCGGGCGAGTTATCGTCAACGACAAGAACATCTATGTTTTCCCCCTTAGAAAGGACTATGGGGACGATGTCTCTTATATTCTCTCTTTCGTTATAAGTTGGAATAATCACAAGAACTTTCTCCATAGGTTTAGAATAAAGCCTTAGCCCTGTTCCTTCAATGGAATTACATCCTTTAACAATCTATCCCATTGATTTCTAACCTCCGTTATCAATTCATCTTTTGTAACAGGCTGTGCGCCAAGTTTGGTAATTTCAATACCGGCGCCAATCGTAGCCAAGACAGAGGCTTCAAAAAGGGAAAGTCCGGCGCTCATACCAAGAGCAAGCAAGGAAATAACCATATCTCCCGCACCTGTAACATCAAAAACCTTTTTATGAAGTGATGGGATGTGATAAATCTCATCCCCATTGGAAATGTACATACCTTCCTCGCCTTTCGTAACCACCAGGTTTTTTATATTTAATTTTTTCCTAAAAGTCTCGACACTCGTTCCGAAGTTTCCACGAAACTTTTTTATACCTGTGGCTTTCTTGAATTCCTCAAAGTTGGGTTTAACCAAAAAGGCATTCTTCATTGAGCTATAATACTCAAATTTGGGATCGACGAAAACCGGTGCAGGGGAAGAAGCTATTATCGTTCTATACATAAAACCATCTAAGACCCCTTTGTTGTAATCCTCAATAATTATAAAATCGGCATTTTGTGATTGGATTATTACATTCTCAAGAATTTTTTTCTTAATTTTGCCACTCCGATCATTCAAATCCTCCCAGTCAATCCTCAGGAGTTGCTGACCCCTGGCAATTATCCTGTTTTTAACTATTGTGCTCCTACTCTTAACTACCTCTACCATTTCAACTTCAATCCCCTGGCTCTCCATTAAATCAATAAGCATCTCACCCTCAAAATCCTCTCCCACGAGGCCTGCAACCATTACCTCAGCTCCAAAGGATATCAAATTATTCGCTACGTTCGCTGCGCCACCAACTCTGAACTCATCGTGTTCTACTCGCACAACAGGCACAGGCGCCTCCGGGGAAATTCTCTCCACCGTTCCAAAAGAATAGACATCAAGCATCAGATCTCCTACTACAATTCCCCTCAGTTCCTTAAATCTCTCAATGGCCTCCAGAATCTTTTCCATTTCATCCCTCCACCATTACTTTCAAAAATCGAGAAAACCTAAACAACATAATCTTTTTCCCAACATCTACAAGACAAAATTTGCTTCCTGTTTCTTTTAACTTTCCTATTGCTTTCTCTAATGGAAGATCTCCACTTAAAACCGGAAGAGAAACTATGCTGGATTTTACGTTTCGAGTTAGAAGAAACTTTTTAAAATCAACTAAGCCGAGAATTTTGTTATTTTCCGAAATGAGAATGGGGCCATTTGATCTGAATGGATTCTTCACCAAATCTTCAACATCAATCACAAACCTGTCAACAGGTTCTGCAAACTCTTTCAATTTCAACTCCTGCCATCGAGAAAGGAAAAGGATCAACCTTGCCCTCTCGCTATCCAGTTCACCATCCCTAACGGAATCTGAAACCAATAACTTAATAATTTCAGCAGCCTCTTTTTTCCTCTCGCCCCTGAATAATCGAATAGGAAACAACATTAAAAGAATGACTCTGTTTACTGGAATTGCAAGATAAGAAAACATAAATATAAAAGGGGCAAAGAACTTAACTATTGCACTGCTCCTTTCCCTTGCAAGATTTTTGGCAAAAAATTCGGATAAGAGTAGTGAAAGGGAAATGATGATACCAGAAATACCTATGGACTCTGCAGCCTCTAATCCAAGACCTTTCAAAAACCAGAAAGCCACGATGGAGGAGGCAGACTCAAAAAAGTTTAATCCAACAAGGACAGTGGTTATTACTTCTTCAGCATTTAGTAGAAATTTTCTATACTTTCCCGCAATTCCAACAAAATCTTTTCTTCGGCAAAGAATATACCCAGTCTCAAAGGCTGAGAATACAAAAACCATTAAGATGCAAACCACCAAAATTAAAAACCAGATCATTTAAGTTCAACCTTAATTTTATTAAGTTTCGCAAATTCCTTTTCTATAACCTCAAATTTAATACCTTCTAATTCAATAAATTCGCCTTCATCTGGAATCCTCCCCGTTAATTCCATTATTAGACTCTGTACTGTAGGGGTGTCAAAGGGAATTCTTTTCCTGAGAATCAATTCCATATCGTGAAGTGGAAGGTCTCCACTGACAATTAGACTTCTTTTGCCGATCCACTTCACCGGGGGCTCGGGGTAAAATCTTTCAAGAACATCCCACTGGGTCAACACCCCCACAAAATTACCATACTCGTCGATCACGGCAAAAAATTCATCATCAGGGTGATCTTTCAAAATTTTCAAAACCCGAACATTCACAGGGACCACCGGACATTCAGTAACGAACCTTTCCACTTTTTCTTCAGGATCTGCTTGGATAATCCTCGTATCACCCACTTTTAACACGCCTAAAAACTCAGAGCCGTCCAGAACAGGATAGTTGGAGTAAGAGTGCCTCCCTACTACCTCTAAAAAATATTTAACTGTGTCAGTCGGTTTTAAGGCAACGATGTCATCTCGCGGTGTCATAAGCTCCCCAACCCTGATATGGAGAATAGATATCCTTGAGCTCAATGCAGGATCTGAGGTAATTGCAAGCTCTTCCATTTCGTCAAGAACGTCACCTGCAGTATCATCGGCTTCTTCCAAACTAAAGGAAGGAATAAACTTTGCAACGGGTTTCAATAAAAGAAAAAAAGGATAAACGACTAAAGAATTAATACTGAGCATCTTAAGTGGATACTTAACCGCTATTAATTTAGAGCTAACTTCGCCAAAGAGAAGGATAATTGTAGTGAAAATCAATATATCAACGAATTGAGTTAATCCAGAAGGTAATCGCATATTACCCAAAAAGCTCCAGAAAAGCGATGAAAAAATAGACGCAGCAAAGGTGTTCACAAAGGTATTGGAAACAAGAAGCGAGAAAAGGGTCTCTTTTTCAAATTGCTTCAATTCCTCAGCGATACGGAAAATTAAACGATTTTTAATCTTCTCAAGTTCTGCACGTAAAGTGGAAAAAATTGCCGTTTCACACCCGCTTAAATTAAAGGAAAAAAAAAAAAGCAAAAAGAAAATCAGGATTTTTCCCATAAAGCGAGATACTCTTCTTCTTTCTTACCCATTAACCTCGCCTTGCTTTTGTCCTTGTGATCATAACCTACAATGTGAAGTAGTCCGTGAATGCAATATCTTGCCATTTCATATTCGGCATCAAATCCATACTCCTTAGCCCTTTTCCTTGCGGTATCAACGGAAATGTAAATTTCCCCTATCTCATCAAGATTAAAGGATATGACATCAGTGGGTCTATTTTTCCCCAAAAAGGTTCTATTAATCCTTTTGATTCGATTATCCGTCGTTAAAATCACATTTATTTCTGAAAAGGAATGTTCTTCCCCTCGCAGAATATAGCCTATGAGTCTTTTCACTCTCTTTTTAAAAACAGGCGATAGCTTTACTTTCCCGTATTCAATAACCCTTATCTTCATGATACTTAATCCTTAAATGATACTGGTTCAATAAAATCTTGAGCAGTTCTTCTTTTATTTTTTCAAGCTCTGCGTAAGTCAGATCCGTTTCGGAAAAC
>JASEFR010000043.1 GCA_030019025.1 bacterium | reverse complement strand
GCATTACGTAGAGCCTTATGGTTTCGCCAGGATTTACCCTGTTGTTACCATTACCGGCTATCTCCGAAATGTACGATGTTCTGTAGGTGACATAGGGGCCTGAAGAGGATGGAATGGCATACACCTTCTGGGGCCAGAGGTTGTGTCCGGTAACGGTGAAGAAGACCGTATCTGGAGTTACAGGAGAAATATCAAGGGTAGCAATTCCATCGCTACCAGTGTACTGAGCGTCAAATAGACTGAGTTCTCCATCTGATGACTTCTGTACTGCCGATACAAGGGCTCCAGATACCGGTAATCCTGTGCTTTGCTCTGTCACCGTGATCTGAACCTGCGAAGGCCCCATTGGAACAACAGCAGGGTAATTAATGGAAAGAGGTTTAGGTTCCGATGTCCAGACGTAAATTGAGGGATCTCCCATCAAGTTATACATCTGGTAGTACCTCTTCGTTCTTCCACCACCGGAATAGTAGCGGTAAAGCTCAAATTTTCCTTCATTTATAGCCCCTTTAACCCAGACATAACCCGAATCAAACCATTCATCAAATACCCTTCTTTGTAGAATATCATCCTCATCCCAGTAGGAAGTTACGGAAGATGCCATAGAGGCAACCCCACCCTTCTGCGGAGCCCTGATCCAGGCTTCGGAAAAACATTCGGCCACTGTGGCATATGAACCAGTCAGGCATGCATAGGTTTGAACAAATACATATTTATCTTCATTAGTTAGATTATTGTAAATATCACTGACACTGTAGCTAAGTCCATTATAGTCTGACCATCCAGTTTCCGAACCATGGCCAGTGTAGGTCACAAGACTTCTACCCTCATTGATGGCACTGGTAATTATAGTGGGCGAATTGGAAGTGTAATAAGCGTATAAGCTGTCTGCAAGCATACCATGTTCTCTTACCAGCTGGATACAATAGTTATTCGTCCCCTCAGCAACTCCGTGATTGTATGAGTCTGCAGAAGCAATAAAGAATGCCTTTTTAGCCCATTCAGTTCCATAAGACCAAAGTACCTGTTCATACCTCACAGTCTTTCTTACAATGTAGCCAAGCTGAGTAATATTTGAAACCGAAAGTCTTCCCAAGTATACATCAGGGAAATATTCCACTTCATCAGTATCCAGATCTTCATACTTCAAATCGTTGGCAGGATTATCAGCCTCACTACTTCTAAAGTAATCTATCCTGTCAACGTCACCAACCAACACTATAAAGGTTGGGGGAACAGGCCAGTTGAGATATGCATTCTGTAAATAGTTTCTAACATTTATAGTATCACCCGCAGGTATGTCACCGGGTATCGTAGCAACCCTAACATCGTAACCTTTATATTTATTCCATTCAATAAGGGGCTGAAGACTATCCACCCACTCCGCCGGTGTAACAATAAGGTAAACTACCGGTAACGCCGGGTTACCTTTAAAGTTAAAAGTGGAATAGTTCAAAATTTTTTTAGAAAGGGAATAGTCGAAGTAAGGTGAATAAAGTCTTTCAAGGTTCCGGTAAGTTTCAGCTAAGTTTCCACCCTTAAATATAACCTCCACCGTTATGCTCGTTACGACTTCGAGTTCATCTTTAAGTGGCGAATATCTAACAGGATAGATATTTAGGGTATAAAGATTGTGTCCTCTTAATAGGCCAGCGTAAGTTGCATCAGCAAACTTCACAGGATAATATTCCGAAGATGAGTATGCCTTTTCATCCATAACCAGCTGTGGTTTTGCACCGGGAATTTTGGGAACTGGCGGAATCGTCGGCTTAACCTTAAATTCAATTCCTCTCTCTTTCAGAGAAATCACTTCTTTCTTAACATCCAAAATCCTGACCTCTACATCGGCACCATAGGGAACTTCGATAAAATTTCTCCAGGCAGGAAGTTCAGGCTTCCCAAGTTCTTGAAAAACGCCAAGATTCTCCGTTTTGAACCTGATGAAATGCCTACCCTCGATCTCTACAATCTCATAGCCTATGTCACCGAAGTTATATGTAACAATTAATCCACTTGCAGTAGAACGGGCAAGGACGGTCCCGGGTTTTTCCATCATACGTCCCTGGACCAGCATCGCACCTATTACTATATTTAATATAAATACCATACACACCCCCTTATATTTCGTAATTTTAAAATACGGAGACAGGACTGTCAAATTAATGAAAAACCTGAAAATTTGTGAACTTCTACGCGTGTTTTTAGATAAAAGTTTATAATAAAAGCATGGAATTAGATAGACTTTCTATCAACAATCGTCACATAACCGTTGTCCTCGGTGATATAACCGAGGAAGAGGTCGATGCCATCGTCAATGCTGCCAACTCCTACTTGAAACATGGAGGGGGTGTGGCAGGCGCTATCGTAAGAAAGGGTGGTAAGGTGATACAGGAAGAAAGCGATAAAATTGGATACTGTCCTGTAGGAAGCGCAGTCTATACCTCTGCTGGGAGTTTAAAGGCAAAATATGTGATTCACGCAGTTGGTCCCCGATGGGGAGAAGAAAAAGAAGATGAAAAACTCAGAAGTGCAGTGTTCAGTGCATTGAAACTTGCGGAGGAGTTGAGATGCGAAAAGGTTTCCCTTCCTGCCATTAGCACTGGGATTTTCGGATTCCCGAAGGATAGAGGAACTAAAATCATCTTAGATACCTGTGTCGATTTCCTTAAAAATCAGGCAAATTATGTAAAGGAAATAAGGCTATGTAATATCGACAGGGAAACCTGCGACTACTTTATAAAACACTTGAGCGAACTCAAAAAAGAGCAGGAGTAAAAAACTGTTTGATTATTTGTAATATTCGTCTTATAATAAATTTCTGACGGGCGATTAGCTCAGCGTTGGTTAGAGCGTCGCGTTGACATCGCGAAGGTCGGAGGTTCGAATCCTCCATCGCCCATTTTTCGTATTTATTCAATTTAAAAGGAGGATCTGGAATGAAAAGAACTTTTCAACCTTCCATTATTCACAGAAAGAGAACGCACGGCTTCAGGAAACGCATGAGTACGCCAGGTGGGAGAAGAGTTCTTGCAAGGCGCAGAGCAAAGGGCAGGAAAAGACTTTCCGTTTGAAAATAAACACTTTAACAAACAGAGAAATTAAAAAACTTGTAAAAGAGGGGAAATGGAAAAAAGGGGATTTCTATACGATATGTTACAGTCCATCCGAAGACCTGAAATTCGCCTTTTCAGTAGCAAAAGAAGTAAAGACAAAAGTTCTTCGGAACCGCATAAAACGATTGTTAAGGGAAGCAATACGCACTGCACCTCTATCAATAAATGGTGGGTATTTCTTAATCATAGGAAATCCACGTTTGCTCAACCTGAAGTTTCAGGATTTACAATCTCAATTAAAGAAAGATTTAGAGGCCTTGGTAGGATCCCAGTCTCAATTATAATCAAAATAATCCGACTCTATCAGAAGTTTATTTCACCCTTTTTACCTCGAAGCTGTAGATTTTATCCAACCTGTAGCCATTACGCAATTGAGGCCTTAGAGAAAAAAGGATTTTTTAAAGGGATTTTATTATCAACTTGGAGGATAATAAGGTGTAACCCCCTTTCTAAGGGCGGTTATGACCCTGTGAGGTAGAAAAATGGATGATGGGGCAAGGTCACAAAACTTTATAATCGCAACTCTTCTTCTCCTCTTGATTCTCATCCTTTGGCAATACCTGTTCTTCAAAAATGCACCCCAGAAAACACAACCAGTGCAGCAACAAAGTGCCACAACAAAAGTTGAAGATACTTTGAAAATCCAACTTGATGAGGAAACAAGTCCCACTGATACCCTTTTTAAAGTAGAAACGCCGCTCTACTCCGCTATTTTTTCTACCGATGGAGGGCTTTTATCTTACAAAATTAAAAAGGTAGGATCTCTCAGCGAAATAGAACTTCTCGAGAATGGAACCGTAGCATGGGGTGAAAAGGATATAAAATACAATATTGATGATTCATTAAATAATTTTGAAATCAAAGATTCATCTCTCACAATTACTTTGATTTCAGAAGATGGTATGATTTCCAAAAAACTTACCTTCCATCCTGATAAGTACCTTTACGACGTGGAACTCTCCGGCACAGCTACTCCGCTTACATACTTAAAGGGTAAACTTAAATTTACCCAAAAAAATATAAAGCAGGAAGCTCCATTTTATTCTTATCTACTGAGGCTAAAAAAAACGGTTAAAATTCCTATTGCAAAGCTAAAAGAGAAAAAGGAATATGACCTTCAGGACGTTACTTGGTTTGGCATCAGAACAAAATACTTTTTTACCGGGATTCTAAATCTCAAAAATCCTGGTAAACTTGCCATTTCAAAGGATGAACTGCTGTTCGTTTCAAACAGAAAGAGTTTTATTGTGTACTTCGGTCCCTTAGATTACAATATCCTCAAAAAGAACCATCCTTCTTTGGCTTCTGCTTTTGACTTTGGCTCTACCTTAATCAAACCTTTCGCCTTCATAATTTATTTCCTCATGCAATTGCTTCACAAATTTTTACCCAATTATGGGCTTGTAATCATTGTATTTGCACTCCTTATGAAAGTTGCCTTCTTCCCCCTTACCAGAAAGCAAATATTGGCTGCCAAACGTATGCAGGAGTTAAAACCCAAACTTGAAACCCTTCAAAAAGTTTATAAAGATAATCCTCAAAAGTTGCAGCAGGAGATGATGGAACTTTATAAGAAATACAATGTAAATCCCTTCTCGGGTTGTCTTACTTTAATTATTCAGATGCCAATCTTTTTTGCACTATACCAAATTCTCACCAATGCCATAAGCCTTAAGGGGGCACCGTTTATCCTATGGATCAAAGACCTATCTGAAAAGGACCCTTACTACGTACTCCCAATACTTATGGGAGTCACATCGATCATACTTTCAAAAATCCAGCAAACAGCCACGGACCCCCAATCAAAAATGTTGATGTATTTGATGCCCGCCTTATTTGTAATAATATTTATCTCTTTGCCGTCAGGCATAGTTTTATACTGGCTAACCTTTAACATTTTGGGAATTTTAGAGGCTTTGCTTATAAAGAGACTGGAGGGTCGTCATGGCACATGAACGTTTTACCGACATCGTTGGAAACACCGTTGAGGAATGCATAGAAAAGGCAGTGAAAGAACTCAACTTGGAGAAAAATACCATTAAGTTCGTTGTTTTAAATGATGGTATTCAGACAAAACCTGCTAAAATCAGGGTTTGTCTGAAGCCAGAAGAAGTTGATTTAATAGAGAGTGTTTTGAAAAAATTTTTCAGCCTCTTGGGCGTAAAAGTGGAGCTGGAAATTATACCAAGAGATAAGAGATATTCCGTTAACGTCAACGCAAAGAATCCTTACTGGCTTATAGGTAAAGATGGACAAATTATTGAACAATTAGAATACCTTTTAAACCTTATTTTGCGTAAGAAAGCATCAAACCTTAGCATCAGGTTGGATATTGCCAATTTTAGAAAGCAAAAAGAAGAAACTCTTAAAAATAAAGCACTGGCCATTGTGACGCGGGTTAGGGAACTGCAAAGGGAGATGAGGTTTGACCCTGTAACTGAAGAGGAGTACAGGGTTTTAAGAGATTTTCTGAAAGACATAAAAGATATTAAATTTTATCCTGTAAAAGAGGAAGAAAAAACTATTTTGGTCATTGCCCCAAGAAAGCAAAATTGAATGATACCATCTGCGCCATTTCAACCCCAACCGGAATAGGAGGGGTTGCAGTAATAAGGGTCTCCGGACCCGAGGCTAAGAAGATAGTTTCCAACATAATACCAGGAGAAAAGAGGGAAAAATTTGTTCCCGGAAAATTTTTTCATACATACATTATAGAACCCGAAACGGGAGAAACTCTGGAAGAGGCAGTAATCCTTTATTATAAGGCTCCCAAATCTTTTACCGGCGAAGACGTAGTTGAAATTACCGTCCATGGTGGTTTATATTCACCTCAGATGGTAATTGACCTTTTAATAAAGTACGGTGCAAGAATTGCTGAGCCCGGAGAATTCACGAAGAGGGCTTTTCTCAATGGAAAAATGGACCTCTTGCAGGTACAGGCACTCCTTGATCTTGTAAAATCCCGATCAGCCCTACAGGTAAAATATGCAATGTCTAAACTGCAGGGTGAACTTTCAAAGAAACTAAAAAACGTTGCTGATTTGCTGTTTAATACCATTAAAGAGGTGGAG
>JASEFR010000042.1 GCA_030019025.1 bacterium | reverse complement strand
TGGCTTCCTCCTCTTCTATACTCGGTAAACCTTTCTTTTCCCGCCAAAGGTTCCGCAAAACAATCAGTTTGGCTGTGTGGATACATTACATATCTATTGGTAATATGAGTTTTGCTATGTGGGAGATTTCACGGAAAAGTCAAAAGAAGGTTTTGCATGAAAACGTGGTGGCGTCGCACTTCTAAATTCTGGCTTTACGAAATTTACTATATATTTGGTGGGGAGTGAAAGAAGCCTACTGTTTTTGGTTTTATTCTGTTTCCAAAAATGGGCGCTATACTGACTTCTTTGGCTTTGTACCTTATTTTTGGTTCTCTGTTAAGAACGAGTTCTCCATTTATTGGAAATTGTATGATGTGGGCTCGTAACATGCTTGTTGAATCAACCAGAATTTTACGTATGTATCTGGCTGTTTCTTCTCCTGCCAGCAAAGCTTCTTCGAGCCCTATTACTGCGATTTTTTGGTTAATGGTTTGTCTCCTACGTAGTCTTCTAAGGAATTCTATGATGCTTATCTTATCTTTCATTTCTTCAAAGCCTTTTCCTATCAATTTTCTCTCGATCAGATTATATCCTACTTCCATGAGTTGCAGGTCTTTCATTAATCTTCACCAATAAACTCTTCAAGTGTTGTGGGTTTTACTTTTTTAGGTATCGTAGTTGCCACTCCTGCTATCTTTGCGTAAATCTCGTCCCCTGTCTTTTTATATATTAATTCAGAGACTTTTTTAACGTCTTCTCCCCCATATTCTGAGAGGTATTTAAGTATTGGTTTTCCTTCTGCGTAGACTACATAAATCAAATGGACTTTGTCTATTGTCGAGAGAACTTCTCCTTTTCTGATTTTTTCTTCTATGTACAGCTTTCTTTCTTGAGGGTTCAAAATCTTGACACTATTCCCGGCTTTTTCTATCAGGCTTTCCTTCATAAATGCGCCTATTTCCATTCCTCCCTTGCTTAATCTCTTATGTAATGCATCATAGCTGATGCTGTCTAATCCAGCAAGATAGCTACAATATATTTTCGTCATTTCGTCAATTGTTCCAGGTAATGCTTCAATATCCTTAATCTTGAGGAGCGAGTCGATTATGTCATCTATGTTGCTTACAGCTTCTTCAACCTTCACTTGGTTACCATCTTTGAATATGTTTGGGTAATGTCTCGAAAAGAGCTCAAGACATTTGCCCATAGTGACAACGAACATGTCCTCATCCCTCAAATCTCTATCAGAAAGCCATAATCTTTCAAGGACTTCTCTTGCCTTCTCATGAATTCTGTCTTTGAGTGTTTCCCAACTTATCCTCTCAGGTTCTTCAAAGGTTTTTTCGCAAACTATGATTATGTCGTACCGGATGCCTCCGCCATGCACACCAACCCTTGCCTCGGACCTAACTGGGTATATTGCTGAAATTACAAAACGTGGCCATCCTTCTTCACGAGCTTCAAGTATCGCCCTAAGTGTAGATGCCCATGCCTCGCTTCTTTCATGATGAAAAGTGAAAGCCATCAATCCGTCGTCTTTGAGTACCCTGTTACATTCTTTGAATACGTTGGTTAAACCTTTTAAGAAGAAATCGTCATTCTTGTTTTGCACAAGATTTTTTATGATTTCTCTTGAACGTGGCGAATATTCTCCTTGATAACACTCATACTTATCCTTGAGAGCCAATCTTTGCCAAACATAGAAGAAGTCTGATATCTCGGAATACATCACATTATCATAGTATGGGGGATCTGTGATGATTGCGTCAATGGATTTTTCAGGTATAAATGAGAGGTCTTCTGATGTCTGAGCTTTTAACATTACATTAGCCTTTTGTCTCAAGATTTCATCAAAATCCTTACCCAAATAACCTTTTAAATCATGTCCAACTGTAACCTTATCCGAGTTGCCATTTTTGGACATGATCTCATAAGGATGAAGCATGTAGCTTTTTGCTCGGAGTGTTTTGTCAACATAACTTGTAAAAGTTCCTCTTCCATATTTTGTTCCCCAAACGTTGTTCTCCACCGGTGTATTTGGGGGCCAGTAAGCATGATGCCCAAACAATGGCTCTAACTTCCTGTCATATTCATCGGCTTTCTTGTACCCTCGCTCATCGCAATAAGGGCAATAGTACTCTATAGCGTACATCTCTGCTTTTGGAATTTTTCCCTCCCGCCTAACAGATCTTAAAACTTCACTCTTATCCCCACATGGACAGAAATAGTGTTTTCCTTTGATATACCCGTCAGATGGTGTAAATGTTCTTTCGCAATTTGGACAAGTAATTTCTTTGTCTATATCTTCCGTCTCAATTATTTCTTTGCATGACGGACAGAAGACTACATGTAGCTTTTTGCTGAGAGACGCGATTCTGAAGGAGCTAAAAAGTGGAACATCATTTCCACACCTAAGGCATCTGACTTTCTTTACCCAGAAAACATACATTACGTCAGCTTGTTGGCCGCATTTTGGGCACAAGGTTTTATAGTATTTCTTAATTTCGTCTGCCAGTCTTTCCTCAAGTTTAGTAAATTCCTCTTTGAATCTGTCCAGATTTAAAGGTTCAACCTCTTTCTTTGTTATAAACCAGGCAACAGGATGAATATCTATCCCAATAATTCGGCAACCAAGCTTTAGGGCCTCGACAACTGTGGTTCCTCCGCCTATAAATGGGTCAAGGATTATTTTCTCATGAAAATCCGTTCTTTGATAAAATCTTCTCCAGAGCTCATTTTCGGAAATACCCAAGGGTGAGAATGCAGTCAAAATTATCATTCTGAATATGCTGCCAAGTCTTCTTGCCCACCACTTGTGAAGCTGATAGATGGGCTTCTTGGCATTTGCTTCTTTAAGGGCGACCTCGTTAAGCCGTTCGATCGGAAAATCTTTTGCTATGTAACTCATACCCTCACCTTAATTCGAGGGACTACGCACTCCATAAGAGACAAACCGCCATGAGCTACAACTTTACCATAGCCTTCAATAGGCCAGAAATATCTGCCTCGAACATAACAATAGTTATCATCTATTAGAACATAACTTGCATCCTTGGGGAGTCCCCTTAGTCTCTCCAAATCCTTCTGCTCAGCCTCTACTATCTCAACGTATCGACTCGACCCGAAAACTCGTTCCTTCAAAAACTTTCTATCACCCCCAGCCAAAGCCCAAACAGAATTGACCATTATGTAGCCATGATCAGAGGCTATCGTCACATCAGCCCCTTTAATCCTCCTCAGAACCTCAAGTAGCAAATGTTTAGTTTTGTTATACGCCTCGGGAGGAGGGATAATTCTTGCGGCATGATGCAGAATTTCATCGGGATAAGAAATCCAAACTGGTAATTTAAAATCTATCTCAGAAGGAACCTTACCACTCTTGATTTCAGTATACTTAATATCTATAATGTCTCTAAACCGTTCTGTTATAGATGGCAAAGCCGAGAAACCATAGCTATACTCAAGGATTTCATAACCGTTTTCCTTCAAGTCTTTAAAGAGAAGATTTCCCTCCCTAATGCTCATACCATCAACAATGATTAAGGGGGTTTCAAATTTGAAAGACGATTTTGCTATCTGCTTGTACAGGTAATCATATATCTCAAAAAAGACATTGTTCAACTCCCGTTCAAACTCAGAAACAGCGTCTTCTTGCCTGAAGTATTCATCACAGCCAGAATTTGTGTTCCACAACTCAATCAAAATCTTCCAAGTCTCTTTTATGGGATTATCAGACTCGACAAGTCGTCTAATGTAATCCTCACGCAATCTTCTCAGCCTCAACTACAGCCTTAACAATGCCTCTACCCAGAGAGCGAGGCAACTTATCAATCAATTCGATAACTTCCTTCTTACTCATCGGGCCTTCGATAACCAACTTGAGTTTAACATCGGGTACCTTAGGCTTCCTAATGTTCAAAGAATTGACAAAAGTATTGAATGACTTGAAATCGTCAAAAGAGCCACCAGAAAATTCCAACGCGATACCTTTAATTTGCATGCCATCTGGCACCTTCCTCTCAACTTCAACGGATAGGCTAAAAGGAGACGAATGTTCAGATGTCTCAATTGTCTGTGACGGCGCTTTTCTTTCTTCTTCCTTTTCAATAATCTCCTCGCTCTTGGGTTCAATAAACTCTTCGAGAGCCTTGGGTATCTTTTTAATGACCTCCTCAGTCTTTCTTTCCGCAACCTTTTCTTCTTCAATAAACTCCTCTGGAGAAGGAACATACTTGCTCAGAATAACCTTCATATCATCGTTAAAAGAAGGAAGAGGGTCTGGCTTACGCATGCGCTTGCCCTTATATTCTATTACTATCTTATCTTGTCCATATAGTGATCTCAGAGCCTCTTCAAGAAGAGCTTCAACTACGATTATCGGCTTGCCTGGAGTAGCCTTAAAATCATACTTTATGTCCTCGAGCCTCAGCCCATTATTCTTTCCTTCCAGATGCTTAAGAATTTCACCCCGAATTGTTTCAACATCATAGCTCGCTTTAACATTGGACCTTACTTCGTCTAAGTTGCAAGGAACAAGTCGGTACTTGATTTCTCCGTCCTCGAATCCTGTAACCTTAACCCAATATCCATAAATCTCAGAGATCTTCTCTCTCAAGGACCTGCTATCTCTGTTTCTAAGCTTGTCAAGCAGGGTTTTATTCTCTCCTGAGACTTCATTTTCATACTGATCGCATAAACGAAGCCTCTCAGCTACAACCAGAAGGTCTTCATTTTTAGTTATATCTTCGCTTTTCGGGATATACAGAATTAATCTATTAGCAAATTTCTTACCCTTGTAAAATTCATTGATTTCAGATTGATTCAGGGTCTTAAGGGAAACAGCAATTCTTATTCTGTCAGTATCAGTCTCTTCAATATCGTCTCTAAGTTCTTTGTCAGGATGATATATGAGGTAAGAAAGGTCTTTCCTCAACCTTGCTTTAATAATATCCAAGGCATCTTTGATTTTTCCTCTATCGACGGTTTCAAGAGCCTTATTTTGAATCAGCGTAACGATATTTGCCTCATAACCGATAACATATTTGCTGTCCCTAATCCAAACATGAGGCGCAATATTGGGCAAATCTAAAAGGACAGAATCGATGTCATTAATGTTCATTCCAGGCCGAAGGGTACCTAAAACGACATCATTTCTTGAGGCTCCGGCACTTCTGCCTTCCCCAAAAGAATAAAGCAGAATAGTATTCAGTAAGCTTCTCACAGTATCCTTTTCTATGGCCTCCGCGTCCTTCTGCGTATTCTCAACGAGGATCCTATCAAGCGATAACAGATCTCCTTCACTCATATCAATGTCAGACGTCAAAAGCAAATCGATGTCTTGGCATTTCTTTGCGACAACTGATGCTAACAAACACAGAACGCCTCGAGTATTCTGGTAATTTGGAGAACTACTGTATCTGGTCAATAGAGCATCGATTAGTTCGGGATGTATAGGATACAACTCTGCCATTCTGTGTTCATATGATGGTGGATTCAGTATCTCAACTTCCGCATCATGATAATGCTTCAAATAGGTGCTTGCAATTTTCGAGGCAGCCTTTTTATCGACATCCTCAAAAAGCCTGAACGATATGATTTTGTGCCTGTCCTTTGATAGTGTCAAATTTGCGCGATAGGGTTCAACCCTGTCAATCCGCGCCAAAACTTCCCCAACTTCACCGTACAAAGCACAGAACACAAGCAACTTGGGCTTCTCTTCGCACGCTACTTCTGCCAACACTTGCAGAAAATTTAAATTATTGTCCTTGTCCTTAACCCCTTTATACCAACTCTCAACCTCATCCATTATGATGATAGTGACTCCCTTGTCTGCCACAGCCTTCTTCAAAAGACCGCTTCCAGGAAAAATTGTAACTTTTTTCAACAAATCCTCTCTACCGAGACCTTGAAATATGGGTTCCCAGAGATAATTCGGCGGGTAATCCATCAAGGAAAAAGCCAAAACAGTAGCACCTTCGGGTAAATCTAAGCCTATTTTGTTTTCCTTAAGCCATTTTTTTCCAATACCTGGATTCTTGAACAAATGATACAAAAGACACAAGATACGGCTCTTGCCTGTACCGTAACCTCCCATTATTTCAAAGAAACCAGCTTTCTTAGAGCCTTTGAGTTTCCCATCTATCGCCTCTAACAGATTCAATATTTCTACAGAAGGATAAGTGCTACCAAAAATGTATTGAGGACTCTCCTCTTTTCCATGTTCAAAGATGCCTCTTAAACTATCCCAACCGTGAATATCGCCTTTAATCACTTCATCTCTAAGTTTGACTACATCAGCTATTTTCATGAGACCACCCTAAAGATAACGAAATATTCCCTCTGAGTATGTGAGATAACATAATGACATTGTACTCATTAATCTTTTTCATTTGTGCAATTATCAATTTTCTTTTCAGCCTCTTTTTCGACTTGCTTTTCTATGTTCTTCTTTTTCTTTCAGATACTTGTCGTATTTTTCCAACACCTCGTCAACTATTGTGTTGATGAAGTCTGACGCACTGTGATAAGGCGTATTCATC
>JASEFR010000041.1:3688-6745 GCA_030019025.1 bacterium | reverse complement strand
GCTGATTACTTGTTCTACTTCACAGCGCCTGAGAGAGCTTTATACCTTGCATCCATGGTCTTCCAGAAGTCCTCAAGATCTTTGCCAGCCTTGAAATATGGTACAGCAGCTGCTATTTCTGCTGCTTTTTTCTGGAATTCAGGGTCTGCAACTATTTTTGCTATGATTTTGTTGAACTCCTCTACAATTCCACTGGGTGTCTTTGGCGGAAAGAAAAACGTATTCGTCAGTTGGAATACTATATCTGGGTATCCCAGTTCCTTGGCTGTGGGAACATCCGGCAAAAGTGGGTTTCTTTCCTCATCGTGCACCGCGAGGGGTTTCAACTGTCCGGACTTAAGGAACGACCATGCTCCTGCAGCAGAAACCATCGTGATATCGATATGGCCACCCAGCAAAGCCGTTGCCCTCTGGGTGTCGCCCCCTTCAAATGGAACTGTACGCCACGCACCGGGCGCAACTGAGCTTAATCCCGCAAAGACCCAGTATGCAACACCGCCCGTGCCAAGTCCATAAACAAACTTTCCGGGATTTGCCTTGGCATCATCAATTGCATCCTTCAGATTTCTCCACGGCATATCAGGTCTCGTGACAGAAACTGTCGAGATCTTGAGCGCCACACAAGCTGGTGTGAAATCATACCAGTTTAGGTCACAAACTCCGAGGTAATAGTTTCCAAGCATTGCCTCATGGTACCACAAAACCGTGTAACCATCTGGACGAGAATTTCTGACCTGCCTCGCAGCTATAGCACCTTCTGCACCAACAACATTTGTCACGACCATCTCTTGTCCAGTATACTTCTTCCAATACTCGGCGATGAGCCTTGCTGTGAGGTCACTTGCTCCTCCAGGAGAATAGGCGACAACTACAGTTACGGGTTTTGCTGGATAAGTTTGACCAAGGACTACAACCGCTAAAACGGCAGCTAAAACTACAAGTACCAACAACTTCCTTGCCATGAAAACCACCTCCAAGTGAGATATTCAGGATTTCCGCATACTGTTTGCAACCACGATGTTGATGTACAAACCAAGGGCAAACAGACATGCCGCTGTTATTAATAAACCCAGAGAAATAGGTCTTGTGAGCAAGGGCTTTAGACTCCCTCCAGATAGAGCAAGGCCCTGTCTCAGACTTTTCTCGATTATTGGTCCAAGAACGAAAGCAGTTATCACCGGGACAAGAGGGAAATCGATTTTTCTGAGTAGGTAACCCATCACTCCCGAAACCAGGACAATCCAAATGTCGAAGGTTCTGCCGTACAAACCGAAGGCACCCACAACCATACACACCGTTATTACTGGTAACAGATAATACGATCTTACACTCAGGGTATAGATGAAAAACCTCATCAATAAGATACCAAGAAGAACCATCACGATGTTCCCAACCAGTTGCGCCGCAAATATAGTGTAAGCATACTGAGGGCTGTCTCTGAACAAAAGTGGACCCGGGAACAAACCATGGATCATGAAACCACCAATCATCATTGCGGTTACGGAATCTCCGGGTATGCCCAAAGCAAGAAGGGGAACCAAAGCTCCAGGTATAGTAGCGTTATTTGCCGTCTCCGATGCGATTATTCCGTCAGGAATGCCTGTTCCGAATTTCTCGCGATTCTTTGAACCTGACTTTGCTAACCCGTACGCGATCACACTTGAAGTAGCACCTCCAACGGCTGGAAACACCCCTATTGAAAATCCAACTATCAACGATCGCAGAAAATTGATAGGTTGTTGAAATATTATTCTCAAAGCCTCTTTAACAACACTAAAACCCATGTGAGCTTTTCGAGCCTCTACAGGTACGACATTCTGTAGCTTTCTCTCAATTGCCAAGAGCACCTCTGAGATTCCAAACAAGCCTATAAGTAATGGAAGAATATCTATTCCTGCAACCAAATCGGGTATACCAAAAGTTAACCTACCCACTCCCGTTAATACGTCTGAACCAACTGTGGCAAGTAACAGACCAAGAACTATGCCAAGCGCATTCTTCAAAATTCCGCCTTCCATCATTCCTATGCAACCGGCAAACGCAAGTATTCCGAGCGCGAAATACTCAAAAGGTCCAAATTTCAGGGCGATTTGAGCAAGCGCATAGGTGGCGACAATCATAAGGAAAATAGCGACAGTGCCCCCTAAGAACGAAGACATCAAGCTCAAAGCCATAGCCAGCGAAGCCTTACCTTTTTGAGCCATTGGATAGGCTTCGAACGTTGTTGCGACCGAGGAAGGAGTGCCGGGCATGTTGAGGAGTCCCGCTGATATGAAACCACCAGATATGCCACCAATGTAGATACTTGACAACAGTATAAGTCCTGTAAATGGATTCATTCCGAAAGTCAATGGTAAGGCAAGTGCAACACCCATTGTTGCTGTCAACCCTGGGATAGCTCCAAAAACCATGCCCCACAGAATACCAACGGAGAGCACAAGTAAATTCTCGGGGCGAATCACAACAGACATACCTGTCGTGAAGGTTTGCATTAAGGCTTCCACGTAGGCTCCTCCTCTCTTTCAAACACGGGGAGCAGTTCTCCTCCACACTTACAAACAACTATATCTTGCATACCAACTAAGGCTTCGGCTATTTTCAGTGCTTCGTCCAAAGTCTTGGCCGGAATGAATCCTAATTTTCTTGCGATCCCACCTTCAATGCCTGGTGAGACAAGTATTCCAATCCCTTTATCCTTTATCACACGCCCCACATGAACGAGATGTGCTGCAACTATGAGGTTTGTCAGTTCACCTGATTCAACGAGGAACTTCACATCTTTAAAGCCTTTATACCCATACTTGATTATGAGATCTCCAAATTCTGCCCCGACCCCCTCGAAGCATGGTGAAACCAGTATCAAAGCTCCACCATCTTCAAGAACAAGATCGGCTGAGTATATCCCCTTCGACGCTTGCCACATTTCGATGTCTGCCGGGTAAGAATCGGTGAGAACTATTTTTGATGTTCTGGCGGCAACCCCAAAGACGCTTCTTGCAAATTCGGCTGCTTTGCGGAACGTTTCAAGCGGTTTCCCAGCGAATAGCTCGATAGGCT
>JASEFR010000041.1:402-3678 GCA_030019025.1 bacterium | reverse complement strand
CGATAGGCTTTCCGCTTCTATCAGGTACAATGTTTATTATGAACTTCAAACCGGCTGCTTTTGCTACAGCTTCAATTTCTTCTCGTACCGGATTATCTACTTTCCCCAAAATCTCGCATCCTGCGAACTGAGCACTCAACCAGTGGGTTTGCCCCGTGGTTTCTCTCCCAGAAATACCGGGTTGGACTATCTTTCCTCCCCCACTGTACCCAGCAACCCTGTGCGGTGTGACCATGCCAATCCCAATTATGAAGTCGTTTTCCAAAACAAGTTTATTAACTACTATCGGAGTACCTCTTTCCGTTCTGCCAATTTCAACAACATCTGTTTTGTAGTTGTGGAAGAAAATCCTAACTCTCTTTACAGCTGTCTCACCATACTTTTTCAATTGCTCAGAAAGTGTCATACGCCTGTGAGTTCCCGTCGCCACAAGGATGGTTATGTACTCATCTTTGACCCCACAGGAATTTGCAATGTCAAAGATAGTTGGTAGAATCCAAGATACAGGTGTTTGCCTGGTTATATCATCAACTAGTAGCAACAACCTTCTGACACCGACAAGTTCTGGCGCAAGTCTCTCCCTCAAGATGGACTGCAATTTTTCTTCGAACTCTGCTCGCTCCATACCATTCACATGACGTGGCTCCAAGACAGCTTTAAGCCGATCGTTGGGGATCTCGCATTCGGCGAAATCATAGTATTTCACTTTCATAGTGACGACCCCTTTGCTTTTAACAATTTTGACAACACTTCCTGGTTAACGACATGCTTTGGTATGCGCCCCTGAAAGAAGTCAATCACCGCTTGGGCAGCCATTATGTTCATCCGATAAACAGCCTCAATTGTGTGGGCACCCATGTGAGGAGTGGTTACGAGGTTATTGCAACCGAATAGAGGCGAGTCAAAATTCGGCGGTTCCTGTGAGAAGACATCCAACGCCGCCCCACTTATCCATCCCTCTTTCAAAGCTGTCGCCAAGGCCTCCTCGTCAACGATTCCACCTCTTGCTGTGTTTATCAAGAAGGCGCTTCTCTTCATTTGCCTTAACTCTTTTTCCCCGATCAAACCCTTTGTTTCTTCAGTCAACGGAACGTGTATCGACACAAAATCCGATAGCTGGAGAACCTCCTCCAAAATTGCTGGTTTTGCACCGGCATTCTGAATTTCCTTAGCCGGCACG
The DNA here is from genome assembly GCA_030019025.1 of bacterium. NCBI lineage: Bacteria > bacterium. The sequence continues at coordinate 2,498 of JASEFR010000041.1, read as the reverse complement.
TAGGGATCATATGCGATCACCTTCATACCAAGGCAAGCAGCTCGCTTGTTTACTTCTCGTGCAATAGCACCGAAGCCCACTAGGCCAAGGACTTTACCATAGATTTCGATCCCGACGTTACCGTGCCAGGAATGTTCCTGGAACAACTCTATGTGCGTAGAAACTATATTCCTCGCGAGGACGAAGATAAGACCAATGGTCAACTCCGCAACGGACTCGGTGTTTGCACCCGGTGTCACCGTCACAGGTATTCCTAGCTCCGTAGCCGCCTTCAAATCGATATTGTCGACGCCCACACCGTGCTTTGCTATGATTTTTAAATTTGAGTTCGCGAGAATGTCTCTTGTCACTTTCGGAGTACCAACTATCAAAGCATCCACGTCACCCAAGGTCTCCGGCAAAACCTCTTTTTCATAAATTAGAATCTCGAAACTGTATTTCCTTAAAAGCTCAAGCGGCTCTTGCGAGTATTTCCCAAAAGTGCGGGTAGCAATCAGAACTTTCGGCATAACTTCATCCTCCTTGCTTGGATTCAGACGAGCTTCGATGATCACAAAACCCAATCTAAACAACGCAATACTTTGCAATTTGATGCCTCTGATTACTTTAAGTTGAAACCTTGACAGCGCAGCGCTTCCTCAAGTGCGAACTGAATCTTTTCGCCAGGGCAACACCCACTGGCACGTATGACGTCAGGATTATTCTTGTATTTATCGGGTGTACAATCACCAATTACCACGTATGGCATCTTCTCAATGAATTCATCGAAGCGTTCATCTACGGCGTTGTAACCCAGCATAACACTTACTCTTACCCCGCTTTTCTGGAGCCTTTCCATTGTGCCGTCCAGGATCCATCCTTCCAAAGTTCCCTTCAGCCATGTGAGGCATCCTGAGCAGGCTCCACCTAAAACGATCCTGAATGGTCCATACCGTTCAATGATGCCCCTGACAGGTCTTTTGACAATTGGTTCCCTTCTGAGAACCTCAAGAACTATTCCTTCGCCCTCAACAGTAGGATTAATGTCCCCGAGGCCAAGGTTATAAGCGTTCATAGCGTATTCTATCTCCTCCGGTTGAAAACCCAAGATCTTGCCGGCAACTACATCATTCGCAACAGGATCGGTACTCGCTATGAGATAACCGAAGTGAACAGGTCTCACGTTGAGAGGACCTTCATGGCTCCCTAAAGTCAACGCATCAGTTATTACGAGCGATTCAGGAAATAGCTTGTGAATCATCGCAACGATGCTACTGAGTCTGGTTTGATGCACTAGAAGCCTAAACTCTCTTGGCAGGAAACCAACATAGTTTTTTACAGCACAAGTGATAACGTCTACGTAGTGAACCTTCAACTTTGGAACATTCCAAATAAAATCAACTTTTGTCACCAACTCTGGGAAAGGTATTTCTTTGAGGAAAAAGCCTTCAGGGGTTCTCACCTTGACAATTTTCTCTTCATCAAGGTTAACGAAGCTCGCTTGTTCGCACTTGAATTCTCGGAGTGCATCTCTTAGGCCAAGTTTTTGTATTACTTCGTTTGTACTAAAACACGTTGCAGACGATTCAACTATATACACAGCCCTCGCGCCATTCTCCAGGGCCACTCTGGCAAGGGCAGCCACGAGGTACGGATCAGTAGTTCCACCTTGTTCACTCGCCACAGGACCAACAAAATTAGGTTTTATGATGATTCTACACCCATGTGGTACGAAATGCCCGATTCCTCCAAGTTTTTCAAAGCACTGATATACTCCGAGCAATAAATTTCTTGCGTCCACGTTTCTAATTACAACCTTCGACATACTACATGTTCCCTCCCTTCTCACGGAAAGCGAGCACAGCTACCATTGTGAAGATGACAACACCTTCAACAATGTACTTAATACCCGCAGAGACATTGAACGCCGTTAGCAATGCGAGTATGTATCTCATCATCAACGTATTGAACCATCAAGCATGTGAGATAATTCCACATACACTACGCTTCACCTCCTTTCTAACCTTCGCATTTCCTTAAGCCAACGAGAGTAAAGTTCATCGTATATCGGTACGACCCGCTCCTCGGGTAGGAAAATGGAGTTCTCCTCAGCGAGT
>JASEFR010000041.1:0-392 GCA_030019025.1 bacterium | reverse complement strand
GCGAGTTTCCTTAATAAACCTCTTGAGGTCCCCTTCAGATACAGCAAAATAGCACCGTTAGCAGCATCATATCTGTTTTGCCGAGTTATGATCCTTCTGTCTAAGATAGTCGCAAGAAAATTCAACCAGTTAGTTATCTGGCACATTCCACCAGTGGCTACAACATCTGATATCTCTCCTAAGTCTTTAGTCTGTCTTGAAACTGTCTCGAACGCCCTTCTCAAATTGAAAGCAAGCCCTTCCAAGATCGCCTTGGTTGCTTCAATGATATTTGTGGTCCCAGAAAGGTTAAGAAGTGCACCAGTTCGACCCGGGATCCATCGCGGTGAACGCATACCGTGAACTGTGGGTATGAAAATGGGTCTAACACTCGCTGGAAGGGAATAACTAGG
>JASEFR010000040.1 GCA_030019025.1 bacterium | reverse complement strand
CTGGCTGAACATAAGAGATTGCCCGAATATGAAGAAGCAAAGAAAATTAAATTTTGGAGCATCTATTATCTAAACAAAGCCGCTTACAGATTATCCCATGACCCGATTTACAAAATTGATGAATCCATTGAAGATATGTGGGCGATTGCATGGAAACTACACAGCCAAGGATTTGAACAAAACTATATAACAATCAAAGAAGCAAAGAAGTTTAGCTATGTCGCCCAAAAAATGCTGAACATTCTGGAGAATCATTTACAAAAATCACGTTAATACTATTCACCTCAAAAACACCAAAAGTTGTCTTGATGCTTGTCAGTATGCCTACGAAATCCAAATCTCAAAAGCGAAGAAGCAGTATGGGATAACAAAATTTACTGCACTTATGGAATAAAAACGCACTTCAGCACAATCATCCACGGCGTTTACCTCGAGGTCGACTTCAAATTTTATAAAATTTAAAAACGACTTGACAAAACTTAAAATAATTTTTATAATTTATAAACTACCGGAGGTAAAAAATGGAAGAAGCAATCAAAAAAGTGCTGGATCTCCTGGAACAGGGAAAAATCTCCCCTGAACAAGCCGAAAGGCTTATCAGGGCAATAAGGGAAGCCCAATCTCAAAAGGAACAGTCGGAAAAGGAAAAAATGAGAACAATAGAAAAATCTATGGGACTAAACATCATATCCGATGTGCTAAATGAGGTATTCACAACGGTAGGAGAAACGGTAAAAACTTCCATTAACTCAGCCTTTGAATTCGGTCTCCATGGTCCTCAAGAATTCAAATCAGAAATCTTTGAGAACATAAAAGAGCTTAGAGTAAAGGTTCTGGGTGGTGATCTGGAAATTAAACCCTCAGAAGAAGAAAAGATAATTGCCTTTTTTAAAGGACAGTACAACATCGCAGAAGAGGTATTAAACATAACACTCATAAAAGATGGAGAGCTTAAAGTTCCGCAGAACACAAAATTAAATCTTTACATTCTCGGTGGCGATGTTAAAATCAAAGGCTTTTATCAGGAAATCCAGATAGATATGAAAGGTGGGGACGTCGAAGGAAACGTTGATTTTAACAAACTAACATGTAAGATAGCAGGTGGCGATATTGAAATTAAAACCAGAAAAAGCCCACTAAAACTGCAACTTAAGGCTATTGGTGGAGATATAGAACTTCCACCTGAAATGCAAAAATCTGGAGACTCCTACGTTTTTGGTGATGAAAATCACAGGGAGGTCTTTATTAAAACTGTTGGGGGAGACTTTACCCTCAAATTTGAGGAGGAACAGTAATGAAGGAGGAAGTCATAAGAATACTAAAAATGGTTGAGGAGGGAAAGCTTACTGCCGAGCAGGCAGCAAAACTGCTTGACGCCATGGGGGAAGCACTTAGTACACCTAAAACTGGAAAATTCATCAAAATAACTGTTCGTGACTCTGATGGTGATAATGTAAACATCACCATACCTCTCGGCCTCGTGAAATTCCTCTCCAGCTTCATCCCCAAGGACGCAAAAGCAACCCTTGAACAGCATGAGATAGACCTTAACCAACTTATAACAACAATTGAGGAAGGCGCCAACGGAACCATAGTAGACATTAACAGCGAAGATGGCGACGTGGTTAAAATATCAATCGAGTAAAATTTTCACAACAAATCGTGGAAAATTTTAATATACAAAAACAAAGGAGGTAAAAATGATCAGTAGTGGCATACTGCTCATAATCATTGGGCTTCTGATATGGCTCAATAAAATAGGTGTGTTCTCATGGCAATGGGGGAGAGATTGGCCTCTAATCCTTGTAATTATAGGGTTACTATCACTTATTTCTTATTTAGAAGGAAATGACAAACTTCGCATCTGGTACAGGCGCGAAAAAAACAAAACGGAGAAGGAGGATGAAAAATGATAGAAGTCCTCAGCATACTTTTACTGTTAGTTATAGTAACCTTTTTTACTCTGATTCTCGCCTCGAAAAAGATTCGTGGTGGACTTAAAATAGGAATCTTCTTCGTAGCCCTTGGACTTTTCATATGGCTTGGGAATATGGGCCTGCTTCCATACATAAATTGGGGCAGAGACTGGCCCTGGCTTCTCATCTACCTTGGACTTCTTATTGTTTTAAGGCCCCTTTTCAAAAAATCCCGAAGGAATGTAAAAAAGAAAATTAACAGTGTGATAAAAGACCTTGAGGCTGGTAAAATAACACCTGAAGAAGCAGAAAAGAAAATAAAGAGTATAAAATAGCTATGGCTAAATTACCCACAAGGTGCCCGGGATGCGGTGCAAAACTGATAATTAAAACGCTGGAGTGTCCGTCGTGCAAAGCAAGGGTAGAAGGCAACTTTGAAATTCCCATGTTATGCGACCTCGACGATAAGGAAATGGAAATGCTCTATCTCTTCCTAAAAACGAGGGGAAATCTTTCTGAGGTAGCAAAAATCCTGAAAATATCATATCCAACTGCTCGACAGAGATTTGAAGAATTTCTGAAAAAAATAGGGATAGAACCGGCGGTCTCAAAGGATAAAATCTCCGAGATTTTAGAGCAGTTGGAACGCGGTGAAATCACCCCAGAAGAAGCTGAAAAGAGAATCAGGGCGATGACACGGACCTAAAACTCGGAAGAAACAAAATAATGGAAATTTAAGGATATCTCCCGCATCGGGCACCTTATAAGAAATGTTAGCTAAATAAAAAAAACGAGAAAATTTTAAAGTAAAGGATTGATGATTAAAATCCTTGATTTAATGAACTTTTAGCGATTCCAAAAACTGCTAAAGTGTCTCAAAAAATCTTAACAATCTTCCACACCCATTCAATGCAAAAATTCCTGGAATCAATCCCGCCTCTCACTTCTTATCTCCCTGTAAAGGTCAATCAAAATCTCCCGATACTCTTTCTTTCCAACTTCCACTTGATCCATAAGCTCTTCCAAAACCCTTGTAAATTCCTCGGAAAGAAACTTCTTTACCCCTTCCAAACTATTCAAAAAGTAATAGACCCTCTTACCCATAGGAGTTGGAAATAGATATCCCCCTTTTTCTACTACGTACCTTCTTTCTATAAGCTTCGCGATTATCGTCGCATAAGTAGAAGGTCTTCCTATACCCCTCTCTTTCATCGTAAAGACCAGTTCTCCATGTGTAAAAGGATAAGCTTTGGGCAGCATTTTCATCGTTTTTGCGTTTTGCACATCTACTTTCCCATAAATATCAGGATGAAGTTCCAAAGGCTGAACCTTATTCCAACCATCCTCCAGCACTTCTGTAACCAGAGTTTTCTCAACCTTTCTATCTAAGGCTTTAACTTCCGCTACTTTAACCTTTACCTTAATGGGTCTCATCTGGGAAGCAATAAACCTGTTAAAGATGAGTTCATAAAGCCTTAAATGATCAAAACTTAATGTTTCATACTGTCCGCTCAAAATTAAAGACCTCAAGTCTTCAACTTCTATAGCTCTGGTTGGTCTTATGCACTCATGGGCTCCCCCCTCGCCCCAACTCCTCGGGTGAAAATACCCCTTACCGAAATTTTCTTCTATAAATTCCCTCGCAACTCCCATACCCACATCAGAAACCCTTGTGGAATCGGTTCTGTGATAAGTAATATAACCGAGCTCAAAAAGGTCCTGCGCAAGTTCCATTGTTTTTGGCAAAGAGAATTTGAACTTGTCACTGGCTTCTTTGAGCATCGTATCGGTTCTGAAAGGAGGTAGAGGATTCTTAACTTCTTCCTTCTCTTCCTTTATGCTTATCTCCACCAAATCAAGTTTCTGGAAAAACTTTTTCGCCTCCCTTTCGTCTTCAAAATCTATATCTACTGAAAACTTTCTTTGGTCCTTAGAAATTTCAATACCTACCCTGTAAATCTTTTGTTTAACCAGTTTTTCCCTTTCAATAATCCACCCAAGAACAGGTGTTTGAACTCTTCCAGCAGATAGATTGCTCTTACCGAAAGCCTTTTGCAAAAGTTGTGAATATTCAAACCCCACCCATCTATCGGCCACTCGGCGCACAATCTGAGCCTTAACCAAGTCCTCGTCGAAGTCCCTCGGATTCCTTATTGCATTAATGATCGCCTTCTTGGTAACCTCGTGAAACTCCATTCTTTTAATACTTTTAACGTAAGGCATAAGGAGTAATCTTACGTCCCATCCAATCTTTTCACCCTCGGTATCGGGATCGGTTGCTACATAGACTTCAAAACTCTCCAAGGAAGCCGATCTTAGACCATTTATTATCTCCTCCTTCCCCTCAATAGGCTCGTAAACGGGCTTAATTTCCCCATCCACATAAACACCGTAGTAGCCCTCTTTTTCGTTCAAATCAAGGATGTGTCCAAAAGAAGCGGTTATCATTAGATACTTATCATCCAGTGAAGTCTCAAGAATGTCGTGGTTGTGAATCTTTCTTCTAATTGGCTTTCCAAAGAAGTTGGCAATAGTTCTCGCCTTATTTGGAGATTCAACAATAATCAAAATGGGCTTCAAAATGTCTTCGTTCTCCTTTAAAACCAACTTACCCTTTATAAACTGCCTCACCCTTTCCCTGTCTGCGTCAATTTCGCTAAGGATTTTTTCCAGATTCACATCTTCAAAGGGAACAAAACTTATATCCTCGCTGAACCACCTGACTCTTCTTATAAGATGATTAAATGCCCGCACATCATCAACCAAAAGCACACACAATCCTTTTGTAAGCCCACCGCCATACATCCGAGAAGTACGACCGCTGGCCTGTAAATACCCGGTTACATCGGAAATCACCATTTTGTAACCGTCTTCATCCTTTCTGAGGATAACCTCCGTTGACTCCTTCAACAGATTAACAATCTCATCAGAATTAAGAAAATTTCCGATTTCCGTCCTTAGCGTGTTTATTTTCTCATTTATCGCTGGGTTGGATTTTAAAACCTCATCCGTGATAAACTGAAGTTTCTTAAGTTGAATCAGCCATCCATCAATTTTGGCAGTGTAAAAGGGTAACTTCTTTATAATAAAAGTTCTTAACGAACTTAATGCCCATACAAGATGTTGGAGATTCTCTTCAAATTTAAGGGAGAGAACAATTTTAGGAACTCCATAAAAAATCGCATAACGAATAACATGAGGAAGATCCACCCCTCGTGCGAGTACATTCCTGTAAGAAGAAATACCAACCAAAACGTCAATTTCTCCGCTTTCAAACTTTTTTAAGGCTTCATCATCAATTTCTTCGTAGGTTGCAGTTCGGATTCCCTTGCCTTCCAAGTAAGACTTGACTTCATCAACAAACTCTTTCTTCCTGTCCGCTGGGACAAAGACAAGGCCACCTTTTCCAAGCCTCCTTACCAATTCAGAGAGTTCAAGCCTCCCAAAATCTGCATAGGTGTCAACCACATTACGGAGATAAAAAGTGGGAGTTCCCACCTCAAATCCTAAAAGCTCCCTGAAAAGTTTAATTCTACTGGACTTAGGATTAGAAGTAGCCGAAGAAACAATGAGAACACCCCTACGTCTCTTTTTTTCAATTTCCCTCAACTTCTGCGTAAGAGTATTGATTTTCTCCCAGTCCTCCTCAGTTTTGTAAAGCTTTGATTGTAATCTTATTACTTCCATCGCAAGACCAATATCATCTGCCGAAAATCCCATAAGGAGTAAGGCCTTATCAATATTACGGGCAGTTTTAAGAAAAGAATCCACATCATCAACGAAAAGAAAATCAAAGCCTGCTGGAATATCTATATAGTGCTTATATAAAAACATTGAAGTCGTGACAAGAATCAAAAAATCACCGTTCTTCAAGCGACTTAACTTTCTCTCCCGCTCTTCCTTTTTATCTCCCTCTCCGAAATAGAGCAACTTAGCCTCTTCCAACCCAAAGCTCTTAAGTCTTTTAACCGTCTGGTAAACCAGAAGACGGGTGGGAAGAATAATGTAAGACTTTTTCCCCTGCTGAGCGAGGTAGGCAGCCAGTGAGAGCCCAAAGGAAGTTTTACCAACACCGGTAGGAGCTAACAGGGCAAAGGACCTATCTAAGAAGAACCTCATTGCCCATGTTGTTTGCAAACTCCACGGCTCTGAGCCAATGCACTTTTTGAAAAAATTCTTCCAGTTTTGGACTTCCCTTCGGATTTCGCACAGGATCTTAAATTTCCCGTGCTCAAGTTCCTGACACAAATCGCCCTTTATCTCGGAAGGTAGACATCTTTCACAGACGAGACCTCCGTAAAGTCTTTCTGCGGATATATCTCCACCGCAATTAGGACATAGATTTTTGAAAACACTCTTAATCAATTCAAACCCTCCCCACTTTTCTTATTTTATTTTAACCTTCACTTTACGTTTTTTCCTGGAAACCCTCACAGCCAACGGTAGAATGGATATTTTGAAACATCCAAAACTCTATTTTTCTTCTTACACGTTTTACTGTTTATAATAATCACATGCCTGTGAAAAAAAGTCGTAAACTTAGCAAAAATGTTGTTGCAATGGGTCTTACAAGCCTTTTTACTGATATTTCCAGTGAGATGATCTATCCACTGCTCCCCCTTTTCCTTTCGTCTGTTATAGGTGCAGGTGCCACTGCTCTTGGGACCATTGAAGGGATAGCAGAAGCCACCTCGAGCCTCCTTAAAACCGTCTCAGGCTATATATCCGACAAAATAAGAAAAAGAAAACCCCTTGTAATTATTGGTTACGGCTTATCTGCCATTGCTAAACCAACCATTGGATTTGCTACAAAATGGTTTCACATTCTCTTTGCCAGGTTTGCGGACAGGGTGGGAAAAGGTATCCGTACCTCTCCAAGGGATGCGCTCATCGCAGATTCAGTTAAACCTGAAGATAGGGGTAAAAGTTTCGGATTTCACAGATCGATGGATACCATTGGAGCGATAATTGGCCCACTTTTAGCATCCGCTCTTTTGATTCTTTTTACAAAACGATTCACATGGGATACGGGAAAAAGCCTAAGAATGATTTTCCTTTTATCTCTTATTCCCGCATCAATCGCAGTGATCATCCTAATTTTAATGGTTCAGGAAGTTAAATCCTCGTCAGAAGGCCAGGCGAAAGCAAATTTCTCCCTTAATTTAAAGAATCTTTCGAAGGAATACAAAATTCTGCTTTTGATAATCACAATATTCTCCCTTGGCAACTCTTCCGATACCTTCTTAATTTTAAGGAGTGCAAACATTGGATTTCCGCAGGAAAGGATTCCACTTCTTTATACCCTTTTCAACGTCTTATATGCCGCCCTATCAACTCCTATGGGCGCGCTTTCTGACAAAATTGGAAGAGTGAAAACAATAATGCTCGGGTTTTTACTTTATTCCATTGTGTACTTGGGATTTGCACTAATTTCTCCCTCAAAGATGAACCTTTTGTGGCTTCTCTTTGGTTTCTACGGTGTATACTACTCACTCACCGAAGGCGTTTTAAGAGCCTTTGTAGCGGATCTCTCAAAAAAAGAAACGAGAGGATTTGCATTCGGAGTTTACCATACCCTCGTAGGTTTGAGCCTTCTTCCCGCCAGTTTGTTTGCAGGTTTTTTATGGGATAAAATTTCTCCGGGTGCACCTTTTTACTTCGGAAGCTTTATGGCAGGAGTTG
>JASEFR010000039.1 GCA_030019025.1 bacterium | reverse complement strand
GCGAAAAAATTGAACAAGCACTAAAGGAACTCCAGGAAGTTGAAGATAAATTGAGAAAGAGGGAATTCGACAACGAGCTTATCGAGTCCCAAAGAAAGACATTAAAACATCTGCTCGATGCTTACGGCTCGTATAAAAAAGAGGAATTTACACAAAAAAGATACGCCGAGCCCGCAAAACCCTACCAATTTGTAGAGCCAGGGACAGAAAAAATCGTAGATCCCCAAAAAATCGGCGAAATACTTTCAGAAATAGAAAATCTCCCCCCACAAGAAAGGAGAATACTCAGGGAATATTACAATAAATTACTCCGACTTTAAGCGTTAATTTTTCTCTTTAAACAACCGCCGAACCTTCATAGAATACAGGCGATGTTCAGCATATGTTCTCGAAAAATAGTGTGTTCCATCCCCTTTGGCCACGAAGTAAAGGTAGTTCACCTTTGCAGGATAAAGCGCAGCAGTAATTGATTTTATGGAGGGCGAACATATAGGAGTAGGCGGCAATCCTGGATACTTATATGTATTGTAAGGTGTTTCCAATTTGGTTTCACTCCCTTTTAACCACGCTCTGCGTTGTTTTAAATAGTATTCCAAAGTTACATTTGACTCCAGGGGACGGCGAAGCCTTAAACGGTTGTGAAACACTGCGGAGATAAGAGGTCTCTCAAAATCAACCTGCGCCTCTTTTTCAATAATTGACGCAAGAATCAGAGTTTTATTCAGGGTAAATTTAAGTTCCTTCATCCTATCATAAAAAGAATCAGGAATAACTGCAAAAAGCTGAGATACCATCTTAAAAATAACCTGCCTTGGGTCTTCAGCCCAGTAAAATTTATAGGTTTCGGGGTAAAGATAACCTTCAAGAGTCTCCTTAGCATCAAGCTTAGGGAAGTATTCCTTTAAGTATTCGATGAAACTTGGGTCCCTTGTAAGCCTAAGAAATTCAGTGGTATCAACTTCAATTGTAGCAAGAGCCTCGGCAATATCCTCAATTGTAGAACCTTCTTTAACCGTCACAGGATATTCAAGCATATACAGTCCATTGTAAACCATAGCATATAAGAGTCTAAAGTTTGGGAGAGGTCGGGAAAGTTTATACTTTCCCGCCTTGATCTTCTTGTCCCAACCAGTGATACGCGATAAGACAAGGAAACTAAAAGAACTTCTTATAAAACCCTGCCTTTCCAGAGATTTAGCCACTACCGAGGCAGGAACCTTTTTAGAAACCAGAAATTCATACTCACCTTTAACGGGGTAAAGAAATTCAACATAGAAGATTCCAATTGCAAACAACAGGATAATCACCGTAACAAGAAAAATTTTAAAAGGCTTCATCTTTCTTCAAAAATTCTTCTAACAAAATTGCCGCTGAGTAACTATCAACCAAATATTTATCTTTCTTACCCACAGGGGGCCTGCCGTGCTTCGACCTAAATAGGGCTTCAGCATCTTTAGAAGTTAAACTCTCATCAAAAAACTCGATAACGATGCTGGGAAACTTTGTGGAAAGTTCATTGGCAAATCTTCTTATTTCCTCTGCAAGCTCCCCCTCCTCCCCACTCATTCTAATGGGAAGACCAAAGACAATTTCCGTTATGTTGTTTTTTACAATCAAAGAAACCAATTTCTGCATCAAAGTTTCATCGTTATCATAAGCAATCAAAGGTGTGACAATTAACCTCATTTCATCACTCCAAGCAAGTCCTACTCTTTTTTTACCGTAATCTACCGCCAGAACCCTACCACACCTTTCCTTCCTCATGGGCAAAATAGTATGCTCCCAGTAATGCTGAATCATCCCCCAGCAAGGATTTTCTGATTTTCAGTTCCCGTCTGGAATAGCCCATAACCCGCTCTTCTAAAATCTTCTCAGTGTTTCCGATAAAGAGTTCAAAGGCGTTCGACACACCTCCACCTATTACAAAAATATCTGGATCAAAGATATGAGTCAGATTCACAAGCCCGATTGCTAAATAATATCCAAACTCTTCCCAGAGTAGTTTTGCTGGTTCGCAACCTTGCGCAGCTATTTCCCTTAATTCCTTTGGAGAGTATTCCTCGAGGGTAATTCCATATCTTTGCAAAAACACCTTAGCCCTTTTAGAGAAGTAAGCACTCCCCAAATAGGATTCCCAGCATCCCCTTTGACCGCAATTACAAACTGGTCCCGACGGGTCAATAACCATATGACCGATTTCAGCCGCAAAATGAACCCTTCCCAGAAGTAATTTTCTATTGGCAATTATACCTCCGCCGACACCAGTCCCCAGAGTTATACCAATGACATTGGCTTCGTCCTTGCCAACTCCGAACTGCCACTCCCCGAGAACAAAAGCATTGGCGTCGTTCAAGACAAAAGTAGGTTTTCCTGTCTTGCTCTCAATCATTTCCTTGATAGGGACTTCGTTCCATCCCGGCAAATTTGGTGGTTCATAAACTACACCTTTCTCGTGGTCTACAAGTCCAGCAACAGCAAGACCAACGCCATCAATCACATTTTTCTTTACATTAATCAGATCAAGCAGCTTTGCAATTACAAAATCCTTACCCTCTTCAGCATGGGTTGGAAAGGAGCCTCTATCAACTATCTTCCCCCTTTCAACCAATCCATACTTAATGTTTGTACCACCTATATCAAAGGCTAAAATTTTTTCCAATTTACCCCTTTCCATTTGTTTTAATTATTCAACAAAACGGTTCAACTTTCAAGCGGTCTTTAAAGTTTTACTGGAATTACGAGGAACGTCAAAACCAACTTGTTATATCTCAGCCTCCAAAAACCTCACAAAAGTTCTGGAAAATTCGTCGTTTAAGCTCCGCCATCGGTATTTCCCTTTTCAGAATTTCCCCCATAGAAGTCATTGGAATGTGAGAAATACCACAGGGTATTATGAATCTAAAAGGTTCAAGGCTATTGTTCACATTCAGGGCAAAGCCATGAAAGGAAACCCATTTCCTGAAGGCCATTCCAATGGATGCAATCTTTCCCTGGGGTGTGAAAACCCCCGTGTATTCATCATGTCTATAAGCCTCTATTCCATATCCAATAAGGGTTCTAATTAGTGCCTCTTCCACATTAAATACGAACTTCTTAACTCCAGCAAGGGCGCTGTTCAGCTTAAAAATAGGATAGCCTACCAGCTGACCGGGACCGTGATAGGTTATATCTCCTCCCCGTTCTACTTTGTAAAGAGAATACCCCAGCTTTCTTAAGTACTCCTCAGGAAATAAAAGATTTTTCCAGTCTTTGTTCTTTCCGAGAGTAAAAACAGGTTCATGCTCAACCAAAAGTAAAGTATCCGGAATTTCGTCCCTAATTCTTTTCTCCACCAATTCTTTCTGAAAATCCCAGGCATCCTTGTATTGCTTGAAGCCTAAATCTATCAACTCAATCATCGGTTGATGATATGGATTGCCTTTTTATAGTAATTTTCAGCACATTCCATGATTGCCTCAGAAAGTGTAGGATGAGGGAAAACGACCTTAGCTATATCCTCTACCCTCAAGCCATTTTCAAGAACCAGAGCTCCAACTCCAGCAAACTCTGATGCATGAGGTCCAACAATGTGAAAGCCCAAAACATTATCTTTCTCATCACCCAGTATTTTTACAAAACCCTGCACGCTTTCCTGAGTCAGCGCACGGCCATTGGCCTGAAAAGGAAATTTGCCAACCCTATAATTGATTCCCCTTTCTTTCAACTCCTCTTCAGTGCATCCTACTTTAACCACCTCAGGATCACCGTAAACCACAGAGGGAATAAATTTTGCCCTGTGAGAAGGTTTGCCAGTTGCGATTATCTCAGCTACCATGATGCCTTCCCTTGAAGCCTTATGAGCAAGCTGAGGACCCGGTACTATATCCCCAATGGCATAAACGCCTTTAAGACTCGTACTGTAGTTTTCATCAATTTTAACAAATCCCTTTTCGTCAAGTTCAATCCCAGACTGTGCAAAGGCCTCAGTATTGGGTTTTCTACCCGTTGCTATCAAAATCTTATCAGGTTCAACGGGAATCTTTTCATCACCTTTCACAATATAAAAACTATCACCATCCTTCGTCAGTTTTGAACTCAGGAAGAAACGGACTCCCTTTTTCTCAAGATTCCTCTTAAGAACGCCAACTGCTTCCCGGTCAAATCCTGTGAGAATATCAGGCAATATTTCTACAATTGTTACTTCTGAACCAAGCCGTCTGTAAATCGTTGCCATCTCAATGCCAATTACACCGGCTCCCACGATTAAAAGATGCTTTGGGACCTCATTTATTTCAAGGCCCAATGTGGAATCCAATATTTTCTTGCCATCAAACTCAAAACCAGGGATGGATTTAGGAGAAGACCCCGTTGCAAGGATAATGGAATCCGCCTCCAGAATCTCTCCGTCAACTTTAACCTGCTTATCGCCTATCAGTTCTCCGTAACCTCTTAAAAGTTTAACACCATTCTGTTTAAATAGATATTCCACACCCCTTACGAGCCTTGTCACAACCCCCTTTTTCCACTCCCGCATTTTGTCGGTTTCAAATTTGAATCCATCCACAACAATGCCTTTACTTTTAAAAGTGTTCACTTTTTCTAAAATTGAAGTTACCTCAAGAAGAGCTTTAGTAGGGATACAGCCAACATTCAAGCAAACTCCTCCTACCTCTCCTTTTTCAACAACACAAACATTTTTACCAAGCTGTGCAAGACGAATGGCAGCCACATACCCTCCCGGTCCCGCACCAACCACGATAGAATCAAAATGTCTCATACAACCCTCCTTCAACTTCTGGTTATTGTTAAATTATAAATCTTCAGGAAAATTGGGGAAAATCAGTGCGAGGCATCGCTGATAAACTTCTTCTCATCGTGTAGAGTAAAATAATACATTAGCATTTAACTAAACTTAACCTTGCGAAGGTGAATATTCATCTTTAAAATTGGCATTATAAGGAGATTTTATGTCAAAATCAGTTAAGTGTCTCCTGATAATAGTAAAGTAAGAGCCAGCCTATATCATCTCGTGGGCTCTTCGGAACCCCCGGGTTTTTATGAAGACTAACCTATCCACACACCTCCCGCTCAATGATCAAACAAGACGAAATTTCCCATCCTTTACTTTCCCAGCTACAAAGGTTATAATACCAGTACTATGGAAAACATAAAAAGAACGCGTAGTGTAGATGGGTATCTTAGCTTTTATAAATATTTACGCAATAAAATTGCTCAAGATGCTGAAAAGCTTCTCGGTAAGTATGGCAGAATAGCAGTAGAGATTCTTCTTACCGGTCCTGATCTTTTCATATTCCTTTTCCGAATCTACAGAGACCCCGAAATTCCCATAGAGTACAAGGTGGGGCTTGCTTCTGTTTTAACATACTGGATATTGCCCTTAGACATCTTTTCGGAACTCTTCACCGGGGTCCTTGGATACATTGATGACATTTTTCTCTCCGCCTATATACTACATGGTTTGATGAAACATCTTGACGAAGCAAAGATAAAGTCTTACTGGCCCGGGTGCGAAAAAGCTCCAGATGTAATAGAAAAAATTCTTAGTTATTCTCAGTTTTTTGCAGCTCTGCTTGGTAAAAATTCTGAACAGAAATTTAATCAGCTCGTCTCGAGAATTGAAAAGAGATTAAATCTTAAAGCACCAAAAACGACTGCCGAAGAATCACAGGACAACCAGCCTACAGCAACTTTTGAATAAGGTCCTCTACTCTTGTAAAATTTCCTTCCGCCTTTTTTCGAATTCCTCAAAGGCGATAGAAAAATCTTCCTTCCTCCCAAGGTCGAGCCAGAAACCATCGTGCAGGTAAACGCCTATTTCAAGGTTATCCTTTAAAAGATCATTAACAAGGTCTGGAAAGTCGTACTTTGTATTTTCGGGAATTCTTCTCAGTATATAAGGATTAAAAACATAAACGCCCATGGAAACATAGTACTCAAGGGTGGGCTTCTCCTGATATTCCCTAAGGACATTCCCCTCAAATTTTACAACTCCAAACTCCGTCGCAATTTCACGTTTAACCACTCCAATGGTTAGAGGTTTGCCATTTATCAAATGAAATCTATAAATTTCATGAAAATCAAGGTCTGTAAGGGTATCACCGTTAACAACGAGAAAGGATTCATCTAACTTATCCCTCAGAAGTTTCAAAGGCCCAACTGTTCCAAGCTCTTTGTCTTCCACCGAATATTCAATGTTTGCACCCCATTTTTTTCCATTATTGAAGTAAGATTTGATAAGTTCAGCAAGGTGTCCACAGGCAACGTAAATATCTGTAAAACCATTCTTAACCAATTTTTTAACAATAATCTCCATTATGGGCATATCTCCAACGGGCATAAGAGGTTTGGGTATTACCAGAGAATATGGTTCAAGACGCTTTCCCTTACCACCAGCCAGAATTACAGCCTTCATTGTAAATTCCACTCCATGGGGTTAATATCCTCAAAGAGTCTATCCCTTTCTTCCAAGGAATGAAGCAGGTTTAAACCTTCGTCACTCAAACCTTCATTATTTCTTAAATTAGCAAGCATCTCAAGGAGCCTTTTACAATACTCGTAGTGAATTGCAACTCTCTGTTCCGCATAATCCCTGGCACTCCAGGTAGTTATGAGGAACTGCCAGTCAGAAGACTGGAGTAAAAGAAGTTCTCTTCCCAATTGCCTTAAAATCCTCATATACAAAGAATTCCCAGCAAAATCTTTATTTAAAGCTTCCTTATAAAATCTATCTTCAATTTCGTAAATTTTTTCCCACGTCCATGAAGTCCAGTCGTTAAGCCAGACCCAGTGAAAACCTCCCTCTCCCCATGAACCTTCTGGTAGATTTACCACCATTTCAGGAGGATGTTTACGGTGATATTCACCAAGGGTAATAGTTTCTACACTTTCGGCTTTGGAAATATTTTCAAAAACCTTCTCAAGCCAATCAATGCCTTCAAACCACCAGTGGCCATAAAGTTCGGTATCAAAAGGTGCTACAATGATGGGGTCCTCCAGCTCGCTCTTCGCAATAATGTTCTTCAAAATGTCAACAAAGTGGTTTGCATGGCTCTGCACTGCCATTTCAGCCCAATCTCTTCGGTATTCATCTTTGTTTCCAAGATCCACGTCCTTCCCAGTAATCCGCCAATAACGGTGACCTCCCGGGAAGTGTTTTTTGTGAAATTCCAGATAAGCAAAGTCTCCGGGATAGCCAATATCTCTCGACCAGACCTGCAAAGCTGTCCTTGGATCCCGTGCAAAAACACCAGCGCCCACCTTTTTACCAGGGGAAACAACGTAGTAATTTCGCAGAATATCTTTTTTCTCGACTTCCACTGGTCTGTAAGCCGAAGCCTGGGTCTCCCAAAGCAGTTTAAGAGCTTCAAAAAGCCCTATATAAGTCCCTACCGCCTTACCACCCTCAATCAAATGATGGTCAACAAGAAAATACTCAATTCCGAGTTTATTGTAAATCTCCTCAAGGCCGAGCCTGATATACTCTGGATAATTTCCAACGGGTGGCTTCCACTTATAGGAGAATCTATAAGCCAGTTCCGGTGGCCAGATACCTGATGGTTCTACACCCACATTTTTTAGGAAAGCCCTCTTACCTTCCAGTACCTGAGCATAACAAGATTCATCCTTCAACAAAAGTGGCATATAGCCATGAGTCGCTCCAGAGGTGATTATCTCTATGTGGCCTTCTTTGAAGAAAGAAGAAAAACGTCCGATTATATCTCTATTGATTTGATCAAAATATTCGCCAACCTGTTCATAGAACCTTTGCCAGAAGACAGCAAGGCTCGCCCTGTGTTTATACCCCGTTTTTAAGAAATAGATTTCGTCCTCCCTCGCCGAGTCAATTTTCTGCTCAACATAACCCTTTACACCTTCTTTAAAACGATCATCTTTTAACTGTTCTTGTAGAACTGGCGTTATACCAATGGTAAAGTGGACCCTAATCCCCTTGGAAATAAGTCTTTCTATAGCCATCAAAAGAGGAATATATGTCTCTGTGGCTGCTTCGTAAAGCCACTCAGCCCCATGAGGCCACACACCATGGCCCAACACGTAGGGCAAATGGGAATGGAGTACCAGAGAAAAATAACCCCTTTTTGCCATAATCTCACCTAAATGTTTATATCAACTTCTCTTAAATATTTCGCAGCTTCTTCGGGAGGAGTGGGATTAATGTAAAGCCCAGATCCCCACTCAAAACCTGCAATTTTTGTTATCCTCGGAATTAGTTCTATATGCCAGTGGTAATCATACTCAATGGTGGTCCAGTAATCTGTCCTTCCAGGCCTTTGATGGGGGCTTGGTGCGGTGTGGAGTACCATATTGAAAGGTGGATCATTCAAAACGATCTTGATTCTGAGTAGCATCTCTTTCAAAACGCTGGCAAGTACTTCCAGTTCGTGATCCTCAAGAAGGGCAAAATCGTGCAGGTGTTTTTTAGGTATCAGCCAAGTTTCAAAGGGGAAAGAAGAGGCAAAAGGTTCCCACACAATATAGTTGTCCCTGTCCATTACAATTCGTGAACCGTACTGTAACTCCTGATTTATAATATCGCACATTAAACACCGCTCTTTAGACCTGAAGTGGTCTCTTGAAGCTTGAAGTTCCGTAACTACTACCGTTGGTATCATTGGCGTAGCAATCAATTGGGAATGGGGATGGAAAAGGGAAGCCCCTGCTTCTCTTCCGTAATTTTTGAAGATAAGTACGTAGCGAATACGGATATCCTTCATCAGATCCCTAATGCGCTCCCTGTAAGCTATCAAAACTTTCTTGATCTGTTCGACGCTCAAATCGCCAAGGTTTTTGTCGTGCTCAGGAGTTTCGATTATTACCTCATGGGCGCCAATACCATTAATTTTATCAAAGAGACCAACGGCCTCCCTCGTTAATTCCCCCTCAATTCTGAGAGCGGGGAACTTGTTAGGCACAACCCTAACTTCCCATCCTTCTGTATTAGGAGCACGATCTTTCGGGCCAATTACAAAGATCTCAGGAGGGGTGGTGTGCTCGTGTCCATAACAAAATGGACAAACTCCCCCTTTGATTTCCTCTTTTGTCATTACATAATCAGATGGCCTCCTACCCCTTTCCGTGGAGATAATTGTCCACCTAACCCTGAAGACATCGTACCTCAGCTCAGGCATTTCTCCCTCCTTTGAACCTTATCCTTATTGTGTCCCTGTAATTTTTGCCCTTCAATTTTGCGAATAAAAAGATTGAGGTACCTTGATATACCAAGTCAAACCCTTTCTCTGATTGCGAAATGGTTAAAATTGGGTAAAGATAAATATCGTCACACTTTGAGCTTTCAATGGATAAAATAACTTTCAATATTTCATCGGCAATTTCAATATAATTCCTGCCTTTTAAAACATAATCACTATGGCTGATCTTTTCCCCCCTGTCCTCTAATAAAAGCATCGGCACTTCGAACTTTAAATTCAATTCAATAGCAACGGTGTGGTTTAACTCCTCTTCCCCTTTTATGGCCAGCGCCAGATCAACTCCACCTTTCACTGGTTTTATGTACTTCACAGCTATTACGTTGACTTCCCTTTCACCCTTTACTCTCCCCTGTCTGGTCAACCGAATGCTATTCCCATTAAGCCGATAATCAAACTCGCCTGTGGCAAAGTCACCAAGTTCCTGATACCTGCTATATCTAAGGCTTTGGAAGTCCAAGGCTTCGGGAAGGAAGTGAAGGAAAAAAGAGTACCGAGGATAACTATCATAGACCATCTCCTTAGCGCTTTGCTCGTCAATCCATTTTTCCTGTTCGTGAATTGACGCAACACCTTCTTTTGGGGGTTCACCAATCTTTACTCCCTCATGGTAGTGCTCAAACCGTCTTGTTAATGTATCCTGAAAATTGTAGAGATATTTAAAACTGGAAATTTCGTAGATGGAGCCTCCTAAGTGCGGAATCACAGAAATCCTTAATTCCTTGTTTTTTACACTAATTTCCGGTCTTCCATCTTTATTCAGGTCATCTACAACCCTCCCCGGGCTCTTTACTTTTCTATCGATCTCAATCAAGTTGGAATAAATCTCTTTTCTCAGGTGTGGAAGATATAATCCACCAAAAACACCATGCCAATAGGCATCGTTACACTGCGCCTTGTAAAGGTTAAATTTTAATTTTCGACTTTTACCCGCAGACAGGAGATCCGAAAGATATAGCATCTTCTTGTGCATATTGTTTGATTCTTCATATTTCACAAGAAAATTCCTCCAGATGCCCCCTCTTACAAATCTTCTGTAATGATCAAAAACTCCTTCTGCACGAAGTTTATTAACAAATTTTATAAAATCAACGGCACCATCAGCTGGAAGGGACCACTCGCCCATTTCAAAATATGAAGCAGTAGGGAGGTAAATCCTCCCAAGGGGTGGTAAGGTTTTTAAGGCTTCAGAATAAGTTACAGGTTCAATATCTCCACTATTCAAAACCGCTTCTACAAAATTTCTGAGCCATCCTTTCTCATAAACCCACTCGAAAGTTCCCGGCCAGAGCCCGAATTTTTCGCCATCGTCAAAGATTATCGCCATCGAACCAGGTATATTTTTAATATAATCTATGCTCTGATGAACCTCTCTGAAAGGAATTAAATATCTTAAAGTCTCATCAATTGGAAAAATTGCAAGGGTCCTCCCCTCACCTTCGGTTACGTAGTACCCGTGAAGTTCTTCTTTTTTCTTCCCAGCAGAGAGAAAATGGAAGTCATCAACAAGAACATACTTAATGCCACACTCAACAAGGGACTGGACAATCTCTGACTCCCAGACTCTTTCGGTCAGCCACAAACCCTTTGCGTCGTAATTAAAACGATCCTTAATATAACCCTTTGCTAAATTTATCTGCCCAATTCTGTCTCTGTGTGGAATTGAGGCAAGAACAGGCTCGTAAAATCCGCTGATAACCAGTTCCAGCTGACCTCTTAAAACCATTTCCCTTACCATCTCTACATATTCAGGGTGCTCCCCTTCAAAATATTCCCACAGTGGGCCAGTCGTATGCATTGAAAACTTAAACTGCGGGTATTCGTACATTATCTCAAGAAAGGGTTTGTAACTCCTCTCAAAGGAGTGATCGAAAACGTGCCTGAAATTCCCGACGGGCTGATGATTATGAACTCCGAACAAGAGCTTCTTTCTCATAATACCTCCTACCAGATTACATCAATTTCATCTTTTTGCAACTTTTTAATTTTAAAGGAGCCTGCCCGTGGATACCTTTCAGAAACCTGCTCACCTTTTATTATTAGGTAAAACTTAACTTCGTCTGTACCCTCGGTAATGTTCAATGGAATGGCTATCTCAAAAACTTTCTTCCACGCAAACTCAACCTTATCCTGATTAGAGGTCCTCCTCTTTGAGTCCAAAACAATATCCCTTCCCCCTTCAAAGTATAGTTCTACCCTTTCTATGGTTCGGCCGGGTTGTGGTTTGAGCATTAAAAAGAGTTTTTCTTCATTAAAACCATATACAATTTTTTCAAGAAAATAACTTTTAACCGCCATCTGGCCGGTGGAAAAGGTTGAAACGTCAAATTCACCAGCCCCTAAATACTCGTAATAATTCTCAACCAATCCATCAATTTTGGGATTAATATAGGCTACCGCTATCATTGAAGGGATCACGCTCTGGATCTCTTTTTTTATGGGTTCATCAAGGAAATCTGGCACTTCAAGATTGGCAAGCTCCAGTGCCCTTCTTAGATGCTTTCTGAAAAGTTCGTCAAATTCCTGATAATAGAGGGTAAAGTTGTCGTCGCCATACCACCAAAACCAGTCAGATCCCTCGGCACACATCAATTCTTCTTCCGCCTGAGGATTTAAATGGCCTTTTAGCAAAGACTTCACCTGTTTTAAATATTTCCAAGCCCTATTCTTCTCTTCGTGCCCGACCCAAGTGGTAAAATCACCTCGTATCCAGGAGCCCGGATGCAAGTAGTAAAGAGGTTCAGCATTATCTTCCGCCACTTCACTGAAGGTAGCGGTTTTTATT
>JASEFR010000038.1 GCA_030019025.1 bacterium | reverse complement strand
AAAATAAAAATAAAATCAAAGAAAACCCTGTGCGGGGCCCCCTGCGGGGGCCCCGCACTTTTTTGATTGTTCGTGTTGCAAACTAAAAAATTATTAAAAAGGAGAAACAATGAAAGTCATTAAGGCAGGAAAAATCATTACCTTAAAAGGTAATGAAACCCTTGAAAACAGATATATAGTGGTTGAGGATGGAATAATACAGGACATTACAACCTCAAAGCCTTCTGCTAAAGAAATTATAGATGCAGAGAGGCTTGTCATTATTCCATCCTTTATTGACCCCGCAACCCAAATAGGCCTTGCAGAAGAAGGTGCAGGATTCAACTATTACGATTCCGATGAGGCCACATCTCCATCCCTTCCATTTTTAAGAAGCCTTGATGCTTTTTATCCAAAAGACCTCGGAATAAAGGATGCGGCAAAAGGCGGTGTCTCCTACTTTGTCTCATCACCGGGAGATTCTGCAGTTTTTTCAGGTCTTGAAGGGGTGTTTGCCTGCAAAGGTAATTTTGCCGACGAGATGGTAAGATTATTTCCGTCTGCGCTCAAGCTAAATATGAATTACAGCTCTCGAATTCGATGGAGATCAGAAGGAAAATATCCTTCAACGAAGATGGGACTCATTGCCCTGATTCGGGAAAAGTTCGAGAAGTCAAAAAACTATGAAAGGAAGAAAGAAAAGGAAAAGGACCTGGAAATGGAAACACTGCTTAAAGCTTTACACAGGGAACTACCCGTCAAAGTCTCTGTCAATACGAGAGACGAAATCGAAAAAGCCATTGAATTAAAAAGGGAATACGGCATTAACATTATTCTTCAGGAAGCAGAAGACTCCTTCCAGGTTGCAGACCTCATAAAAAAAGAAGAAATTCCCGTCATTGCAGGGCCTTACTTTATCGCTGGTAGGCTTTACCACCAGAGAAACCATTATGTTAAGAATCTCTACCCTTTGTACGAAAAAGGTGTTGTCTTCGCTCTAACCACCTTCCACCCAACGGTTCCAGTTCATCTACTCTACCACCAGTCTGTACTTCTTGTAAAGGTAGGAATCTCTGAACTCGACGCACTGCGGACAATATCCACCAACCCTGCTAAAATCTTAGGTCTTGATAAAGAGACGGGTACCATTGAAAAGGGTAAAAAAGCAAACCTCGTCTTCCTCTCCGATGAACCCTTTACAAAAAAATCAGACGTAGTAGGCCATATGTTAGAAGGAGAAATGGTATGGAAAAACTTTTAATTATAAAAGGCGGCAAAATTTTTACAATGGAGGGTGCTCCCCTCAATGGCGGTTATTTAATCATAAAAAATGGAAAAATTGAAGATGTTACTGAAAGGATGGAAATACCGAATGGTGCTCAGGTTATAGACGCAACAGGCAAACACATCTATCCCGGATTTATTGATATCCATACCCACACGGGGCTTTGGGAAGAGGGAGTTAATATCGAAGGTTCTGACGGAAATGAGGCAACAGACCCCGTTACTCCACATGTTAGAGCAATAGACGGCATCAATTTCCACGACGACGGCTTCAAAGAAGCTGTTTCCTCCGGAGTCACGACAGTCAACATAATGCCCGGTAGTGCCAACGTAATAGGTGGTCAGGGAGTTGCCACGAAGACGACAGGGCAAATTCTCCTTAATCCATCAGGAATCAAAATGGCGCTCGGTGAAAACCCAAAAAGAGTTTATGCTTCTCAGAAGAAAATGCCCTCCACAAGGCTTGGAAATGCTGCCATACTGAGAAAAGCCCTTCTCGACACCCTTAATTACATTGAAAAGAAAAAGAAAGACAAAAAGGCCTTTGATTTTAAACTTGAACCTCTGGTGGGGCTTTTTGAGGGCAAATATCCTGCTCGGATTCACTCCCACAGGGAAGATGACATCCTCACCGCCCTGAGAATAATGAAGGAATTTGGGATAAAATTTGTAATAGAACACTCCACCGAAGGTCACTTTATAGCCGAGATTCTTGCGAAGGAAGAAGTACCTTGTGCCCTTGGCCCTACTATTACCACGAGGATAAAACAGGAACTTAAATTCAGGACTCCCGAAACCGCGAGGATATATGAAGAAAAGGGGGTTCTCTTTGCTTTCACCACCGATTTTCCCGTTCTTCCCCATTATGGTCTCTTCTACTCGGCGCAAATAGCTGTAAGGCATGGACTTTCCGAAGAAACCGCATTAAAAGCCTTAACTATAAACGGTGCAAAGATCCTCGGCCTTGACCACAAAATCGGCAGCTTAAAGAAGGGTAAGGATGCAGACATCGTAATCACCGATAGAGAAATCTTTGACCCGAGATTCCTCGTGATGACGACCATTGTTGACGGTAAGATCGTGTACGATCATAAAACAAGAGATGATCTTTACATTTAGGAGGCCTTGATGATCGTCCTTATTGGTGGGAAAATCTTCACCGGCGAGGAATTTATAGAAAATGGAGCAATCTTTATCGAAAATGGAAAAATCGTGAAAGTTTTAAGAAGGAAACGCCTGCCTGCTAATGTTGAAGTCATAGATCTTAAAGGGAAATACATTCTCCCGGGGTTCATAGATCCCCACACCCACATTGGAATGAGAGACGAAGGGGCTCCAAGGGAGTATTCCGATGTTAACGAAGCAACAGACCCCGCAACTCCTCACCTCTATGCTTTGGATGCTTACAATCCTCTGGACCCAGCCGTTGACAAGGCCTTAAGAAGTGGGATTACGACCGTTTTTATAACCCCAGGAAGCGCAAACCCTATAGGCGGGGTAGGCTCAGTCATAAAACTTAAAAACGCTCCCATTTCTGAAATCGTAGTGAAAAAAGAAGCAGGCTTAAAGATGGCGCTGGGAGAAAATCCCAAGCTCACTTACAGGGAAAAGAAGTCCTTTCCTTCCACAAGAATGGCTACTGCCGCAATTATAAGGGAATGGTTCACAAAGGCAAAAAGATATGGTGAAGAAAAGAAAAGGAAGGAAAAAGACCCAAAGCTCGAAAACATTTTAAAAGTACTAAGAAAAGAAATTCCTTGCAGAATCCACTGCCACTCTGTTCAGGACATAGAAACTGCACTCAGACTCAAAGAAGAATTTGGATTTGAGATGATACTGGAGCATGCCAGCGACGCACCCCTTATCGTAGAAAAGCTCAAAGGAAAAGTTAAAGGAATAGTTGTAGGTCCCCTTTTTGGCGTAAGTTCAAAACCCGAATCAAAAAACCTAAGTTTTGAAAACCCTGCTCGATTATCAGCCCACGGAATACCTATCGCCATAACATCCGATCACCCCTTCAATGCTATATACCACCTTAACCTTTATGCCGCCATGAGCTTCAAAGAGGGCCTGGACGAAATCACAGCCCTCAAGGCAATTACATCAACTCCCGCTGAATTTCTCGGAGTTTCAGATAGAGTGGGATACATCAAAAAAGGTTATGACGCGGACATTGTGGTTTTCAGTGGTCATCCCTTCGATATAATGTCAAGGGTTGAAATGGTCTTTATTGATGGAGTAAGAGTCGTTTAAAATGATTGTCCTCGGCATAGAAACCTCCTGTGATGAAACAGCGGTAGGAATTGTCAACAACGAATACCAGGTGCTGGTTAACCTTTCAAAAACCCATCTTGAGCACAGCATTTTTGGAGGAGTGGTCCCTGAAATTGCCTCAAGGATGCACACCAAACTACTACTCCCTATGACAGAAGAAGCCCTGAAGAAAGCTAATCTTACCCTCAATGACATTGATGGGATAGCGGTTACCCATGGTCCTGGTCTTGTTGGGTCTCTCCTCGTGGGACTCGCCTTTGCTAAATCATTGGCATACTTTTACGAAAAACCCTTCGTGGGAGTTAATCACTTAGAGGCCCACATGTTTTCCTTATTCCTTAACAAAAAACTTCCTGAAGAGCCCTACCTTTTCCTCATCGTAAGTGGCGGTCATACAGAACTTGTACTAATGAAAAACCCCGGTGAATACAAGTTTCTCGGTGGTACCGTAGACGACGCAGCGGGTGAAGCCCTTGACAAATTCGCCAAGATGGTGGGGCTACCATACCCCGGTGGACCACACATTGACAAACTCTCTCAAACTGGGGACCCCGGTTTTCACCGTTTTCCAAGAGCAAAGGTGGATGGCTTAAACTTCAGCTTCAGCGGTCTAAAAACATCAGCCCTTTACCTTATAAAAGAGAAGGGGGAACAATTCGTGAAGGAAAACCTCAGCAACCTTTGTGCTTCCTACCAAGAAGCAGTAGTAGATATGTTGCTTGAAAAGGTTAAAACCGCTATCGAACAGACGGGAGTAAAAAATCTTGGAGTTGTAGGCGGAGTGAGCATGAATTCAAGGCTTAGAAAGGTTTTCAGCGAAGAACTAAAGAATATTAGGGTTGAATTCCCAGAACCTCAGTATACCGTGGATAACGGAACCATGATTGCGGCGGTAGGTCTTTTTTATCTTGAAAAAGGCAAAAGAGACGGATTCGATCTACCTGCGGATCCTTCACTAATCTTCAGCTAAAGGCCGAACCTCTTATAAACTTCGTCAACATTTCTGAGAAAATTGGTCTTAAAAATCTCGTCAATTTCCTTAGGTGTGAATATTTTGCCGAGTTCCGCATCGGATAAAACCATCTCTTTCAAACTCACACCTTCATCAAAGGATCTGTGGGATACCCTCTTAATAATCTCATATGCATCCTTTCTCGGAAACCCCTTTCTCACAAGGGCAAGAAGAAGGGCTTGGGAATAGTAAAAATCGCCGTACTTTCTAAGATTCTCCTCAATTTTCTCCCTGTTTACTACGATACCCTCAATAATTCCCTTCATCAACCTGATTACATAAAAGAGAGTACAAATGGCATCTTCAAAAATGTATCTTTCATTGGAAGAGTGGGAAATATCCCTTTCGTGCCAGAGTGGAATGTTCTCAAGGGCGGGAATTAGATACCCTCTCAAAAGTCTGGCAAGGCCACAAATTCTCTCAGACTTTATGGGATTCCTCTTGTGGGGCATAGCGGAAGAACCCCTTTGACCTTTGCCAAAAGGTTCCATGATCTCATTAACCTCGGTCCTTTGAAGAAGCCTTATTTCGGTGGCAAACCTCTCAAGGGAAGAAGCAAGGATTGCAAGCTGTGACATCATAAAGGCATGCCTGTCCCTCGGGACGATTTGTGTGGATACCTTTTCTGGTTTTAAATTAAGCCTTTTTAGAATCTTTTCCTCAATTTCTGGCGAAAGATAAACATAGTTACCTACAGCACCGGAAATCTTACCCACGGAAATTTCCCTTAGAGCCAGTTCCAACCGATTTTTTGCCCTTAAAAGTTCTGAGTAAAAGTACAGGAATTTAAGGCCAAGGCTCGTCGGTTCCGCAAAAACCCCGTGAGTTCTTCCCATGATAGGAAGATACTTGTATTCAACCGCTTTCTTCTTTACTTCTTCAATGAACCCATCAAGTTCAGTAATAAGTTTCTCTATTGCCTCTTTAAGTACCAATGCATTGGCAGTATCCACTACATCGCTTGAAGTAAGGCCATAGTGGAGATAACGTCCCTTTTCCCCGACTTTCTCCTCAAGGGCCATTAGGAAGGCAATTACATCGTGGTCCACTTCTTTTTCAATCTCCTTAGCTCGCTTTGCAAATTCCGCAAAGTCAATATCCTTTACCTTTTCTGCGACTTCTTCATAACTTCCTGGCGGGATTACACCTTCCTCCTCCAGAACCTTAAGGTGGGTCAACTCGATTTCGACCCACTTTTTGTACTTATTCTCCTCCTTAAAAACTTCCCTTATTTCCGGAATTGAATATCTCTCAATCATTGAAACACCATCCTGTAATCAAATTTAATTTCCAGTGGGTTGTGAAAAACCCCATCAGGGTTCATATACCTGAAAAAAAGCGGCAACTTTTTCCTCTCAATCCAGCGAACGGAACCTCTGATCTTTGCCATCTCTTTAAGTTTTTCTCTTGCAAAAAACTCGTCTCCAACAGTATCCACAAGACCCGCCTTAAAGGCATCATTACCTGTCAAAACTCTACCATCGGCAATTTCCAAAACCTCATCCCTTTCAATGTTTCTACTCCTCGCAACCACGTCAACAAAGTTGTTATACCCCTGCTCAATAATATTCTGCAAAATTCTTCGTTCTTCATCGGAAATTTCCTTAAACGGCGATGCAATATCCTTCGCCTTTCCTGATTTTATAACCACAAACTCAACCCCGATCTTATCGAGAAGTCCTTTGACCACCGGGTATTCAATAATCGTTCCTATTGAACCAGTTAAGCTAAGGGGATGAGATACAATATAGTCGGACGCACATGCTATATAATATCCCCCAGATGCAGCAACGCTCCCAAGGTAAGCAACTACGGGCCTCCTGCTCTCCTTAAATCTAAGGATACTTCTGTATATCTCATCGGAAGGAACAATTCCGCCACCAGGCGAATTTATAATCACAAGCAAGCCTTTTACACTTGGGTTTTTAGAATATCCATCGATTTCCCTTACCACTTCCTTCGAACTTGAAATGGTTCCACTGATCCTTACGACAGCCAGACCTTGTTCAAGACCGGTAATTGCAAAACTTGCAATTACATAAACTATTCCAATTCCAATTAAAAGCCACAACCACCATCTCCTCTTCATAATGTCTAAATTTTAACTTCTTCCAGCTTAACAATCAAAGAATTATCAAATCCCCAAAGGGTGAGGAATTCACCATTTAAAGTGAGAAAAGTGAAATAGCGTAGCCAATCGCCGGGATTTCCATAAATTTTATTACCATAGCGATTGATAATTGGTTTGTGAAAATGGGCCGTGATTACGATATCAAAATTACTTAAAAGCTCCTCTATTTTTTTGAAATTCTCCCTCTTCAAGGGTCTGGCAGAAGAACGCCTCCTTGACCACTCGGAGATTTTCCTTGCAATGGCATAAATTAAGTTGCAAGGTAACAATTTCATCAAACTTTGCCACAGGGGGAGGCTTATGAAACTCCTCGTAACCCTACCTTTAAAGGATAACAGGTCACCGTGGGTAAAAAAAATACTTTTGCCGCGTCTTTCCATAATTAAATCGCGGGAAATAATCTTAACCCCAATCTGCTCCAATTTATGCATTGGAAAAAAATCGTGGTTCCCCTGTATATAAAAAACGGTGGTAGTCCCGGCAAGCTGTTTAAAGACTGAAAGATAATAACCGTAAACTTCTTCAACCTTTTCAGGGCACTCAAAGTAAAAGTCAAAAATATCACCGAGAAATATAACAGCATCAAGTTCTTTAAAATTCTCAAATATGAGATTGAGCTTACTTAACTTCTCCTCCCTTCCTATTCCGATGTGTAAATCACCCAGAACGAGAATCACAAAGTAAGTATAAGGAACACTAAGGGAACTAAAAAGTACCGGAAGATTCTTTTCACTTACTAAACAAACAAAACCCTTGACAGGTTGCGCATAAAAAGATATAATCTTAATATGGTCAGGCTTTTAATTTTTTTATCATTAATAGGAGGGGTAAAAAAAATGGACAAAAAAGTCCTGATGATCATTGCCCATGAAAACTTCCGCGATGAGGAACTCTTTACGCCAAAGCAGATATTCGAGAAAAACGGCGTAAAAGTGACGATAGCCTCAACCGATACCACACCAGCAAAGGGAATGCTGGGCGCATTTGTAAAGCCTGATGTGAAGGTTCATGATGAAGACTTCTCCAAATACGATGCAGTTATCCTTGTTGGGGGAATGGGATCACCGGTTTATTGGGATGATAAGAAACTGCATGAGAAACTCCTAAAATACTTCGAAGATGAATCAAAAATTCTTGCTGCCATATGCCTTGCCCCAGGAACCCTTGCAAGGGCAGGACTCCTTAAAGGTAAAAAGGCAACCATCTGGAAATCAGCTTCCGAAGAAATAACAAAAGGTGGAGGAACATACACTGGCAAGTCCGTTGAAAGGGATGGTAGAATTATAACAGGAAACGGCCCCGACGCCGCAAAGCAGTTTGCTGAAGAGATTCTGAAAGCATTGCAGGGCAAGTAAAAATCTCACTCAGTGAAAAGCACAGAGAATTTTGCAGAGTTAGGATATCCTTATCAAAAATGGGTAGAGTATTCAATATAGTCGCCAATATCAATCGCTTTTCAATTATAAGGATTTAACATGGATTTTGAAAGCTGGATAAAAAACGTTGAGTCTAACGAGAGGAAACTTCGCCTTTATAACCTTCACAAAAAGTATTTCATACTCAGCAGATTCTCCACAGTGATTGATATGGTCATCGTCATTGTTGTAGCAGTTTTAGCAGCCAAATCTCTGGGACTCTTTTCATCCCAAACACATGGATTTAAATCACTCCTTATGCTGGTAGTTTCCATGGTTTTAACTTATTTTATCTTCATTTCAATACCGCTCTTTCTATTTTCGCGTACAATTGGTCTTCTAATAACGGGACTTAAAGCAGTATCTTCTAAAACCCTATCGGCTCCCTCACTCACCGAAACTTTTTACTACATTGGCCAGGACAAAAGATACCAGAAAAATTACCCTATTTACATTTTCCTTGTGCCTGCTAATATAAAAATATAAGCTTAATAGATCTTTTCTGCTGAGCTACTTACCTTTCTTATTAGCGTAGTAAATGGCCTGTATTATCCCACCAAAAAGGATAAAAGAAACCACAATCAAAACAATTATTCCCTGCCAATTCATTTAATAACTCCTTTTCGTTTTACGAGTTGTTAAATATATTGACAGAATCAAGAAAACTCCTAAAACTATCCAGCCTCCTAAGGCTTCAGCAAGACGAGGATAACCTCCGTAAGGTTCCCTAATTCTGTCCCTAAGAGCAGATACGAAAATTAAAAGGGAAGACACAGGCACTATAAACTTTACAGACACATTCCACCACTTTCCTATTGAGCGCTCAGAAACCGAGTTAGCAAATTGTCTCATATCTTCTGCACCATAAAGCCAGCCTATTACAAGACTCTCTAAAAGGGCCACCGTGAAGAGCCCAAAGTGGTTCATAAAATAATCCACGATATCGAGCCAATAAAGCCCTGCCCCAGTGGTGTAGAAAATACCAATGAGGAAAGCCACCAAAGCAACCCCAATATTCGCGAATTCCCTTTTAGTACCAAATTTGTCCATCAGAGCAGCGACAAAAGCCTCAACTAAAGAAAATGCAGAATCAATGGCAAGGGTTAAGAGCATCAAAAAGAATAAAACTCCAAAAAACGGAGAAAGTGGAAGCTTTGAAATAATAGTGGGATAGGTTACGAAGGCCAGTTCGGGACCACTTTTCATTACCTCCGAAACCGCTACACCCTGAAGGTTTGCGTAATAGCCAAGGGTAGAAAATACTGCAAAGCCCGCAACAAAAGCGGTTGCGGCATCAGCCAAGGCAATAAGAATTGCATTATTCACCACATCGGAACCCTCGGGCAAGAAGCTCGCATAGGCAATCATAACTCCAAAGCCAACGGTCAAAGAGAAAAATACCTGCGATATCGCCGCGTGCCAGAGTGCCGGGTTCAGGAGCTCTTTCCAATCTGGTGTCAGGTAGTAATTCACACCCTGAATTGCACCAGGCAAAGTTAACCCCCTGATCACAAAAATTAGCAAAAGAAGCCAGGGCATTGTAACAGTAACATAAACCACCTTGCCAACCGTCTTTGCCCCTTTCCAGATGGAAAGGACAATCCATATCCAGCTGAATAATAAGCCCATAACAATAGGCCAGCTAATTTTACCCAGATTAAACACACTATTTGTTAGCCCAAGAACCTTTTGGTAGAAAAACTCCCTCGTGTTCTCACCCCAGGCTGTCTTGAGTGAATAAAAGAGATAATCAAAGGACCACCCCATTATCACAGAGTAGTAGGTTACAATACCAAACCCAACGAGAACAGCAAACCAGCCAAGCCACTCAAAATTGATAGAAATCTTTCTCTCTTTACTCAACTTTCCAAAAGAATAGGGAGCAGAACCTTTAAACCTGTAACCTATGGAAAATTCAAGAAGAAGCATAGGTATACCTATTAAGATCAAGACTATGATGTAGGCAACGAGGAAAGCCCCTCCACCAAATTTATAGGCAATATATGGGAATCTCCATATATTACCAAGTCCGATAGCAGATCCAATAGCGGCGAGAACAAAAGATATCCTCCCACCCCATTTTGGTTCTTCCATAACACCTCCTTTGCTTGCAATAGGGTGAAAACAATATAATGGTTCACATATGTAATTTCAAGCAAAGGCAATAGATGGCAAAGCAGAAATTACGCAAAGAAATTTCTGCTGCAATTTGGAAGAAACCTTTCAAGTTTTTGAAAAAGCCTAAATTTATTCTCAAACTTCGAATTTTTACTTATTGGATTCTCTGTCAATACATTATAATATTTCAACCTATGCAACTTTTCGTTTTGTTAATTTTTACACGCCTTATGATACTCCATGCTGGTTCACTATCGGCGATGATGGACGAACTATCAAAAAGATTCAAAGAGGAGACAAGCATAGAAATCGTGCGAAGGGCGGGCGGAAGCCTTTTCCTTACCAATCTGATAAAGGAAAAGAGGGCGGAATGGGATATTTTTTTCTCTGCTGACTTTAACCTCCTTCAGGATATTAAGGGAACCTTTTGTGATACAATTTATCCCTTTGCCTCCAACGAGATGGTTCTTGCTTACACAGATAAGAGTATATACAGCAAAGAGATTAACGAGAAAAATTGGATTCAGATATTAACAAGAAAAAACGTCCGGATCGGAAGATCAAACCCGGAACTGGACCCCTGCGGTTATAGAGCCCTTTTGGTACTGGAAATCCTGAAAATCAGGTACGGCAAGGAGACAGTAGACAAAATCCTTAATAACTCTTCGGAAAAAAACGTGAGGCCAAAGGCTTCTGAGGTCGCAAACCTCTTAGAAATGGGTGAGCTGGATTATGCTTTTTTATACTTAAACGAAGCACTTACGAGAAAATTGCATTACATTGAACTTGGTGATTCCCTTAATTTCGGAAACCCTGAACTTCAGGATTATTATAAGCAATTTTCCATAACCCTGAAGAATGGAAAAGTAATTCACGGAGATCCCATTGTATATGGCTTTTGCATTAACAGAAAATCAAAAAAGACAAAGGAAATAAGAAGCTTCCTTGAATTCTGGAAAAAATATGGAAAGGACCTTACAAAAAAGTACAACTTTAAAAGCTTGCAATAATTTGATATCAGCTATTTTAGAAAAAACGGTATTATTCTCCGGGCACAGGTCAAATTCAATGCAGTAGGCTTGTGATTCTGAATAAGATTTACTTGCGACTTTAACTCTTGACTTTCCATCTATATGCAATTATAATATATGTGCAATGAGAAAAAGATGGGGCAGATGCTGGCATGAAATGGAAGCTGAAGGCCTTCAACCAGGATTTTTACTGGAAGGCCTCATATTGAAATTTCTGTCGCAAAATCCGCTGCACGGATACGAAATCTTCACCAAGATTGAGGAACTTTTTCCCGAAATACCATCTTTCCGTGGACTCGTGATGAGAGGCGTGGGTTATAGAATACTTAGAGTGATGGAGGAAATGGGTCTTATTACTTCAGAGTGGGATGTTTCTGGCGGTCCTGCGAGGAGAGTATACAAAATAACCGAACAGGGCCTTAAAGCCCTGGATTATTTCATTAACAACATTGAATTACTTAAAAGCACTCTGGAAAAAATTACAAATTTTTTAAAACAGGAGGTGTAACATGTACGGAGCAGGATATGGATGGTATCCGGGTGGTGGATGGTACCCAGGCCGTGGCCCAGGATGGGGATGGGGCCGAGGATGGGCCTATCCCGGATTTGTTCGTCCCCGCGGATGGTGCTGGAGGTATCTCTTTAACGAAAAAGAATATCTTCAAGCTGAGAAAGAGGCTTTGGAAAAGTACCTTGAGATAATTAGAGGAAGGCTCGAAGAACTACAAAGGGAGAGTGATCAGGAGAAAAAATTATGAAGATAGCCATCGCTTCAGATGACGGCAAAAACCTTTCTATGCACTTCGGAAGGGCAAAGGGGTTTGTAATAGCAGAAGTAGAAAATAACGAAGTAAAATCCGTAAACTTTGTCCCAAACTCAGAACCCTGCAACGAACACGGTAATTGTGAACACCACGGAGAACATCACTCCAGAAGGTCCAAACATGAGAGAATTATTGAGGCTCTTAAAGGTGTTGACATCGTAATTTCCGGTGGAATGGGAGCCAGTATATACGAAGAACTGAAATCGGCGGGAAAACAAGTTTACGTAACCGACCAAGTGGATGTAATGGAATCTATAAAACTGTATCTTGAAGGTAAACTACCTCACATAGAGGAACTCCTGCACTGAAATTCATTGATTAATCCAACAGGGCGAGGCCGACGCTGAAGCGTCGGC
>JASEFR010000037.1 GCA_030019025.1 bacterium | reverse complement strand
TGTAAAGTGAAATCATCTGGCTTTTCATTTCAGAAATTTTTTCCAGCATTGAGGATGTGAAATTCTGTGAAATAGGTATGGGAATTTGCATCATCTCACCTGACCGCCTTATCATGGAGGCTTGTTCTTTCATGAGATTTTCCAGCATTTTCATTGCTTCTATGCCGCCGCCTTGAGAAGTGGATTTGGCCGCTGCATCCATTCTGAAGAGGTCAAAAATAGCATAATTTAAGTAGTTTAAGGACACCGAAGGCTTTATGTAGAGGGAATCCATTGCAATGTCGAGTAATTTGGGGACACGAGAAGAGGTTATAAGGATAAGAATGCCCATTTTTTTCAATTCTTCTCGACATCTTTGCAGTGATCTCATAACATAAGGAAGAAAATTTTCGTTATTCAGGTTGTCTTCCAGTTCTAATGAGGTAATCAACAATTTCCTTCGGAGGCTTCCGATCATCTCTATAAGTTTGGAGATTTGCTGTTCAATAGCAGACTGTTTAAGGTTTTTCATATGTGAAAGCATCCCTTTGAGCTCTTCCCTTTGAGCTTCTTGAGATTTCAGAGTTAGGCTTCTATTATTGCCTGAGATAGCTTTTAAAATTTGCTCTTGGAGTTTCTGGATTTTACTAAAATTTTCATCCCATTCCTCTTCTGAAATTAGTTCTTTCAAATTTTCCCGAATTTTTTTAAAATTCTCCTCTATTTCGGCTTTGAATTCTTCTTCAAGGTTTTTTATCTCCTTTAGGTTTCCACTCTTTGCCAATTCTTGCAAGCTTTCCCTCTTTTCAAGCAATTTCTGGATTTTTTCCGTAGCGTCTTTTATTGTCAGCTCTTTTTTAGCCAATTCTAAAAGTTGCTCAAGGTAGTCTAACCTTTCCAGAATTTCCTCGCTTTTTTTACTGAGTTCTTCAGCTGTTTTTTTGTCAAATCTTCTAGTTGAATCTGTTAAAGACTCAAATTTTTTGAGTAGTTCTGGTAAATCTTTTTGCAAGATTGAATAAAGTTCTTCGCCCACTTTTTGAAGTTTTTGTAAGAGTTCAGGAGAAAGGGATATGTTTTGAAGATTTTCAACAGCTTCCTGAATTTTTGAGAATTGCTGAATGGCTGACTTCAAATCTTGCAAAATCCTCTCTGTCTCTATGGTGTTTTCCCCTTTTATTGTCTGTATTTTAAATGAATCAATGATGTCGGAGATCTGGCTTTTAAGCTTTGTGAAATTTTCCGCGCTTTTTTCGAATTCGGAGGCCATTTTTTCCATTTTGGATATTTCTTCTTTGTAGATCTCTTCAAGGGTTGGAAAAACAACGGTGTAAATCTGAGATGAGTCAATAAGTCCTGTTCTGTCCTGGGCAATTATGTAAAACCTAAGTTCATCACCTGGCAGCATTGTTTTCTGCAGATCTATTTCGTAGTTAAGGAGTTTTTCTATCTTATTTTCAGCGAGAGTCTTTATCCTCTTTATGCCACCCCTCAAAATATAGTGCAAGTAAGAAACTTCAATGCCATCTTCGTCAAAGATACGCGCCTTTATTTTCACCCTCATGTCTTCCGGGACATAGGAGAAAAGGGCTTGAGGCTCAAGGATTTCAATTTTTGGTGGGAGATTTGGAACGATGGATAAAGTGGTTAAATGAACTTTGCTTCTTAAGGTTTTGTACTCAATTTCTGCGGTTATGTCAATATCTGTCGAGGGGACGAGGGTAAAATCAAAGGACTCCTTGCCTGATTTTATGAATTCGGAGTTTGCGTATATATTAATCATGTAGGCTGGGCTCGAAAAAATCTTTATTCTGACAGGTGTTTTTTTAGTAACAGCAAGCCACAGCGGATTTGTATAATTTGCCCTTTGGATGTAAACCTTGAAAGAGTCAATTTGCGGTTTTTCTAAAATCCTTACGATAGAAGGCGATGTGGTAAAACCAGAAAACTTTCCAAAAACCTTGTATTTTCCTACAGATTGAAATCTGATTTGAACTGTGGAATCCTTAGCAACAAATTGTGGTTTTGAATTTTCCTTTAAAAGATAAAATTTGACCTTTTTCTCGGTCCTGAAAGTAATTGTTGTGTCTTTGAAAGCAATAACGTAGTTAGGAATAATTTCTCCTTGTGGAACTTCTCTAAGTCCTGAATAGATGGAAGGGAAAAGGGTGAATGCTAAAAAGACAAACATCATTGAATATAAGAAAAGTTTTGGTTCGGGTAAAAGGCTTATCGGTATTCTGGGTTTTTTCTGAAGTTTCTCCCTTAGCCTGTCTTTGAGGAGTTTTAAATAGGGTGTTTTGCTTTTTTTAAGCTCGTAATAAGAAATTAGGGACTCCTCTAACTCAGGATTGGCGTTTTCTATTATCCATAGGAAGGTTTTAAAATTTAGCCTTTGAATTTGACTTTTAACAGAGAGCGCGAAAAAGCCTGCAAAGATTACTTTGATGATGGTATAGAGAGTAGGGAAGGGTTTCATCGCTAAGAGAATCAAAACAAGGCTCGCAAATAGGAGGAGAATTTTAAAGAGGATTTTAACCGAGTAAGTTATATAAAGTGGAATTAACTTTTTAAGCATCCATTAGAACTCTAAGCCTTGTGGTGCGTAATTTTCAAAACGGGTATACTCTTTGATGAAGGTGAGTTTAATCTCGCCTACCGGCCCATTTCTGTGTTTTCCAACAATTACATCAACTATGTCTTCTTCTGGTGGAGGCCCTGAAAAGTTGATTTCGTCTTCGAGCTTTGGTTTGTGTAAGAATATAACAAGGTCAGCATCCTGTTCAATGGCACCGGACTCTCTAAGGTCAGATAACTGTGGCCTTTTATCCGAACGCTGTTCAATAGCTCGTGAAAGCTGGGAAAGAGCTACGACGGGTATTTGTAATTCTTTTGCCAGCGCCTTTAAGGACCTTGAGATGGCAGAGATTTCCTGCTGTCTGTTCTCTGCATTTTCGGGACCCTTGATAAGTTGGAGGTAGTCCACAAAGATTGCCTTTATATCGTGTTCTCTTTTTATTCTTCTTGCTTTAGCTCGTAATTCTAAGATTGGTATTGAAGGCGTATCGTCTACGAAGATTGGGGCTTTTTTTAATTGCCCTGCAGCAATAGTTATTTTTTCAAAATCTTCTTCCCGTATTATACCTTTTCTCAGCTTTGAAATATCAACTCGTGATTGCATACAGAGTAGCCTTAACCCTATCTGGTCAACAGGCATCTCAAGGCTAAACATAGCAGTAGGGATGCTGTTATCTACACTGAGGTAACGCATTATGTTTAACGCAAGGCTTGTCTTACCCTGGGAAGGTCTTGAGGCTATTATTATCAGGTCTCCGTTGTGGAAACCCGTTGTAAGTTCGTCAAGATCCTGAAATCCTGTGGGGAGTCCCGTAATGTTTGATCCAGTAGCCCTTATTTTTTCTATTAACTTTACATTTTCACTTACAAGGGTTTCCATTGAAACGAATCCTTTCCGAATTTCCCTTTCTCTAACGCTTAGGATCTGCTGCTCTGCGTGATCCAGCAGTTCTTCAGCAGGGAGTGCCCCCGTGTAAGCTTGTTTCAAAATTTCCGTGGTATTTTCTATGATTTTTCTGTAGATGGATTTTTCAAGAAGAATTTTGCAGTGGTTGTCAATTAAGGCAGGAGAGATAACACTTTCAGCAATGGCCATTATGTATTCTGGCCCACCAATTTCATCTAAAAACCCTTTTTTCTTCAATTCTTCTACTAATGTAAGTGGGTCTACCGTTTTCTTTGTTTCAAAGATTTCGGAAATGGTGTTGAAAATCTTTTTGTGAGCGTCAAGGTAAAAATCATCTTCTTTTAAGGTTTCAAGACCCTTATAAAGAGCCTCTTCACTCAAAAGCATTGCGCCAAGAACAGACATTTCCACTTCGCGGGCAAAGGGGAGTTCCTGAGCCAGATTCTCGTTAACCTTCTTTTGGTCTCTTTTTCTGCGGTCCGTCATACTATAATTCTCTTTATTTTAGATGAAAGCTTTGTAACAATTTCATAGTTGATTGTTCCACTTTTTTTCGCCAATTCCTCAACGGTTATTTGTTCTTGACCATCCTGTCCTATAAGTGTAACTTTGTCTCCAATTTTAATATAATCTATTACCTCTGAAGCATCAAAAATAATGTGGTTCATACAAATTTTTCCAATTACGGGAACCCTTTTACCTTTGACGATGATTTCGGCTTTACCTTTTAAGTTCCACATATAGCCATTGCCGTAGCCAAAAGGAATAGTCGCGACAAACATGTCTCTTTTTGCTTTGAAAAGATGGTCGTAACTAACTCCTTCGCCCTTTTTAATTTTCAGAATGTCAATGATAGTTGAGTATAGACTCAGAACCGGCTTGAAATTATAGTTTTTTGTTTCGCTACTTACAAGACCATATAGAGAGATTCCAGGTCTTACACTATTTGTGAAGTCAAGAAGAAGCTTTAGAATTCCCGAGGTGTTCTCCATGTGAATTAAAAGATTTTCTCTTTGTGGAATTTTTTCAACTATGGATTTAAATTTTTCCGCTTGGATTTTTGCGAATTTCGTGTTTTCAGGGAGCGTTGCGTAGTGGGAGAAAAGTCCTTTTAGTCTTAAGCTTTTGGAGTTATATATTATCTCCAGAGCTTTCAAAAGCTCCTCAGGTGATAGGCCTGAACGATTCATTCCTGTGTTAATTTCAAGGTGAACCTTAATGGGTTGGGCCAATTTAATGGAGTGTAACCAGTTGAGGTATTGTAGGTTTCCGACAAAGATATGGAAATCAAGTTTGGATGTTTCAAATAACTCTTTCTCGCTTAGAGAAGGAAGGGAGATAATAATCTTAG
This sequence comes from bacterium, assembly GCA_030019025.1. Classification (NCBI taxonomy): domain Bacteria; species bacterium. The sequence continues at coordinate 8,635 of JASEFR010000037.1, read as the reverse complement.
CATCTTTCAGATAGTCATAAAGTTCCATTGCTTCTTCAAAGTCTCCTACTATGAAGGCATCTACGTGGTCTTTTATGATTTGAGCCACTTGGATTAAACCATGACCATAAGCGTTTGATTTTATGACCGCCAATATTCTTTTCCCTTTAGCTTTTTCTTTGATTAAATTTACGTTGTGAATTAATGCATCTTTTGATATTTCTATCCAGTTTAATGACATATCAAAGCCTCAATCCAAACCCCAAGTTGTAAAAAGCGAAATTCTTTTTTGTTCCTTGATAGTTTGAGTATTGCACCGTGAGATAAATTTTTAGAGGCTTATCTGTGATCTTGATGTCAGACCCGAGGCTTAGACCTGTTGTATAAATAGTTTTCGTATAAGCAGGGTTGTGAATCTGGAAGTGAGTTAAATTTATTTTACCTTTTAAGTGCAGAGCATCACCTGGAAGGGGGGGTGTCACGAAAATAGCAGGGGCAATGCTCATTAATTTAATTTCGGAGTTTCCGGAGCCTAATAGTAAAAAAGAAGAAGCCTCAAAAGAAGCACCGGCTGATACTAATCGCCATTCCAACAAAGAAGATTCAACTCCTACGGTTCCACCACTCTTAATCAAAGTTCTTGATTCTCCGGTTGGTATCCCAACAGCTAAATAACCTTTCAAATTGAAGGCAGAAAAACTTAATAGAATTAAAAGCAAGTTCATTTGGTAGTTACGGAAATTCCGTCAAGTAAAACATAAGGGAATCTTGCGAAGCCTTTGCCTCTCATGCTAGGAATATCTTCAAAATCACTGGATATCTCAATTACCCTTTGAAAATCTTCATAAATGTTGCCGGAAATCATTGTGTCTTTCACCCTGCCAACGATTTCTCCGTTTTCTATGTAATACCCAAGTCCTACGTTTACCGAGTAGTCTCCCATCATAATGTTGGATTGGCCTGCACCTATAGGGAAGAGGAAAAGGATGCCTTTATCAATGCTCTTTACCATTCTATCCAGTGGGCTGTTTCCTTCTTTCATGATTAGATTGTGAAAATCTGGAGCGGGAAGTGATGCATAGCCTCCCCTTTTTCCATTGCCTGTAGGTTTCATATTAAGATCCGCTGATGTATCCAAGTTAAGTACAAAATTTTTCAAAACGCCGTGTTCAACTATTGGCCTTTTCTCAGCCTTTATGCCTTCGTCGTCGATGACGCAACTTCCAGGCATATCGATTTCTGGGTCGTCTAAAATTGTGATACTTTCATGGAGGATTTTTTCGTTAAGCTTGTTTTGAAGAGGTGACATTTTGCGTGCCAGGCTGAGACCGTTTACCCCTGAACCGATGGAGAGCGCAAGGGTAGATCCGACAACAAAGGGTGAAAAGATTACTCTATATTTCCCGGATTTTATTTTTGCAATTCTTTCGTGTCCTGTTAGGGTTTTTTCCATTTCTTTAGTTGCATTCCACAGCTCTTCTCTTGAAAATTTGCTCTTCGACCATCCCCATTTACCTGTGAAGATGAACCCTGCCTCGGTTATTGTAAAGAGGGATAGTGAGAAGTCGAAGTATTTAACCCTGGAATAGGCTATTCTGTCGGTTTTGTAGTTGGTAAGGTAATTTTCACTGTTCATTTCCACCAGATGGAAGTCAACCTTCCCATGATATTTCTCTTCCAGGTAGTTTATTATATCTTTTACATCACCGAAAATGGATTCAAAATTAATTTCGCTTTGAAAGTTTCCATATTCAAATTTTACCTCTTCAATTTCGGGAAAGTCGTACTTTACTTCTTTCGCATATTTGGCTGAGTTAATGGCGTAGTCAAGAACCTCTACGTTATCTATCTGGTTTGAATTACTGAAGCCTACACGGCCATCCTTTAAGATTCTAACCCCAACACCCTCTACTATCTTATGAGAAATGTCTTTGAGCTGACTCTGTTCAAAGTTTATGCTCTTCGTTTCAACTTTTGAGGAAAAGACTTCGTATCTTAAATTTCTATTTTTTGCTTCCTTAATTATTTTTTCCATTTATTTTCCTCCTATTACGACGTTTCTGATGCGAATGTGAGGAGCACCATCGGAAACGGGAAGGGGCATTTGGCCTCCCTTACCGCATCCTCCAAGTCCTCCGAAAATTTTCAGATCGTTTCCAATTGCGTCAATGTTTTTCAAGGTCTCAAAAAGATTTCCCGAAAGTACAACATCTCTCACGGGTTCGGTAATCTTCCCTTTTTCAATTTTATAAGCTTTCGCTGCAGAGAAGGTAAACATTTCAAGTTCTGTCTGCCCACCTAAAGCACCGACCACATATAGACCTTTATCAATTCCTTCGAGGAGTTCTTCAAAACTTTTATCTCCATTTTCTATATAGGTGTTGGTCATTCTGACAAGAGGTATATAGTTAAATCTGATAGCCCTTGAATTCCCTGTAGGTTCTTCATTCATTAGAGCTGCTGTGTATCGTGAATGGAGCCTCCCTACAAGCTTTCCGTTCTTTATAAGGTAGGTTTTCTTTGATTTGACTCCATCGTCATCGTAAGCTATGTAGCCTCTCTCACCAACCATGGAGCCATCGTCGACGACGGATAGGATTTCTGAAGCCATGGTTTTTCCGAGAGTCATAATCTGTTTCAATTTTTCGTTCCCGTAAACGTGGTCCGCTTCTGAGAGGTGACCAAAAGCTTCATGTATGAAGACTCCAGCTATTTGTGGATCAAGAATTACTGTGTATACACCACCTTCAACTTTGTCGGCTTTCAGGAGGTCCAGCACATCTTTTTTGATGTCTTCAAAATCCTTCTCTTTATTTAAAACCGTTTCATAGCCCCTGAGGTCTCCAAAGCTTCTATGGGCTCTCTGGAGAATATTACCTTCTTTACCAACAACACTTGCAGCGACTCCACAATATGGCCTCTCCTCAATAATTTCAGTCCCTTCGGTATTCACGTAATATCTTGTTAGTAGTTCTTCTCGATAAAGGACCGATATTGATGAAAATTTTTCGTTACCCTCGAAAATACTGTGATATTTCTTAACCAGTTCTACTTTTTCGTCAAAAGGAATAGTTTCTGGATGAAGGGTGATGGATGGAACCGCTTTGTCCTTTTTGGGTTTATCGGGGTAAAGTTCTACTTCTTTATCTATGTTAATCAACTTTGACAATTTTTCTGCACTGGCCAAGGCTTTTTCTGCGTCTTCAGGCCTCGTGAATGTAGCAAATCCGAAGGTACCTTTGTTGAAAAATCTCACAGAACCGCCGGAGATTACATTTGTGGTGGAGCTTTCGATGCGCCCGTTCACCATGTTTATATCGGTTACCTTCCATATTTCGTAGCGGATATCTGCATACCCGCTTGACACCTTTCCCAGCACTTCCTTAAGTTTTTCAAGCATTTTTAACTCCTTTATTTCATAATTTCGATTCTATAAGCCCTGATTTCTTCTTTGCCACGAAAAGTTGTTAATTTTCCTTCAATTTTTATCTTCACGCCGGGCATAAGGTCGTAATGACCCGTGATAAAAACTTTCATACCATCTTTCAAATAAATGATGGTATAAGGTTTGCCTTTCTTAGAGACTTTCTTTTCAACACTTTTTACTACACCGTAGAAAATGGATTTCTTGGTTTCTATATAGGATGGAGCGCTAACCTCTGATTCTTCCCACAACTTTTCAAAGTATTTTTTGAATTCTTTTGCGACCTTTTCGCTCTCTATCAAGACATTGCTTTCATTGTTTTCTTGAAGACCATAATAAGTCCAGTTGGTGGAACCTAAAAGAACATATTTGGAATCCACTATGACGAATTTGGCGTGAGTAGTTTTCTGGTTTTTGTCAGTTTTTATTTCAATGTTTGGTTGTTTTAAAATTCCTTTTATCTCTTTTACCGATTCATAGAATCCTTTGCCAAGGAAAGATTCTCCTCCCTCAAGGAGAATTTTTATCTTCACCCCTTTTCTGGATTTCTCTATTAGCTTCGAGACTAACATGTTTGAAAAACTTTCAGGTTTATCAGAATAGTAGGAAAACTGAAACATGCAAATTAAAATTTCCCTTTGAGCGTTATCGATTAGATTTGAAACAACGGTGTAGTAAGAGGAATCGAAAACCGTTTTTACTTTTGCACTTTCATCGGTGTATTCTCTTGCGACGCTTATCTGGAGAGTGATGAGCACAAAAAAGAATCTTCTAAGCATGATTTTATTTTAAAGGTGCAGATTTGAATCTAAGAATAAAATTTTGTGGCAGTGATTTTTGAAGTTAAGAGGTCTTGGCACAAAGATAGAGGAATACTCAATGTTTAAGAAAAATTGATGGATTTTCTTTGAAGTTTGAGAGTGCAAATTTATAATTTTCCCAAAGGAGGTAAGGATGTTATTACTTTTAATTATGTTAGTATCACAGTTCAATCCCACATCGGAAATCTCAGATTTTTACTCTGGCCGTTATTTTGCGACCAGTTTCCTATTGAAAGGACCACAGGAATTAATTCAGAATCCATCTTACCTATTCTTGATGAGGAATTCGCATCTTTTTTCCAATTTTAGCAATTTTTTCAGTAAAGGTAAACTCTTTATTTTTGGCGGAAATTTTAAAAGTGAACCGCTTATGGAAGGTGGGCTTGTTAAGATTGGTGGTGAAAAGTATCCTTTGAGTAATATTTTTGGCACTAAGGGATATTTCAGGAAGGATACGTTGCAGTATGAGGATACTGACTTTAATGGTTCCTATGATAGGGCAAGAGTAGTAAAGTTTGAAGTCAATGGAGATTCCACTATTTTCAACCTCGCGGCCGTCGTTGGTTTTCAGTTTGTTCACGAGAACTGGTTTGTATCAGCATCTTTTCTGAAGTCTCAATTCAATAAGGAATATCAGAATCCGGGTGATACTTTGAAAAATTTTGGCTATTTTAATTATTCAATGATAGAAGCTACCTATCCAGACAACCGCTTTATAATGCAGAAGACAGGATCCGGGGATTATGTGAGGAAAGATGTGGATAATCAAAGCTTTGTTCGCATTGGTGGTGGAGTTATAATAGATGATTCATCTTTTATAAGCTTGCTACTGGGATACAAGACTTCAGAACAGCAGACGACTATTGGTGGGTACTTTTCTTGGACCGTTGATACTGATACTACTCGAGAAGAAACCCATGTTTTATACGACCAGAGTAGGGTAGATGAAGGGATCTCTTTCTTAGGGAAGGGATATTCTTTGAATCTTGACTACTACCTTCCCAAAGGTCTAAAAAGTTTTAGAGAGGCTGGGATTTTTGTTCTAAGAGAGAGAAAAGCGGTAGATAACATTACAAAGATTGAAATGGGCTACTTGGGTAACTACAACACGGTGATCGACACTTTCATTGCAAAATATGATAGCTTAAGCTACAATGAGGAGAATTTTACGTCTTACAAAGGAAAAACGGAGAATTACTTTAAGGCATATTACACGGAAGTTTTTGAACTAAATTCTTCCACCAGGATTGCATTTGGAATCAATGGTTTCTATCGATACTGTTATTTGAATCTTTCTTACCGTTCTGTGGATTCCCTTTATGTAAGATATTTGGACGGTGATACCCTATCCAGTGATCCCGATGACTATGAGAGGTTTGTGATACAAAATAAAGTTGGCCAAAGAATAACCGAAGGTAAGGAATATGCAATTCAATTCCCTGTCGCGGTTGAAGTTAATCCATTTAACTTAAAGGGTTTAACACTATGGTTTGGTAGTTTATTTAATTTTACCCATGAAATAGTTGCTGAAGAGTTAAAAATTATCCCGTTGGGCGAGAGGGTTGATTCCATCATAAGAGGTGACTCCTCAACCAATGTTATAATAACACCGATCTCTCAAGTCAGGCAAAGAGCTTCTTCCAGTTCTGAAAGTTCAAATGTCTTTTTAACTTACGGTTTGAGTGTAGAACTTAGCAAAAATATAACTGTTGATGCCTACTTTAGAAATAGGCTAAGTAAATTTGATTTCGCAAATTTTGGAGTAACTATTAGATTCTAAGTTTTGTATTGGCTTTAAAACTTACTAAGCGACTATCTTTTAAGGTGTAAGCTCTTTAAGGTAAATTTACTTTATAAGCACTATATATCAAGGTTCGTGACAAGTGTAGCGTGTTCTATTATGTAGTTCCTCCGTGGTTCTACCTTGGGTCCCATGAGTATGCTTATAAGTCTACTGGCCTGAGCCGCATCTTCCAGAGTTACCTTCTTCAAAACTCTTTTTGCCGGATCCATGGTAGTTTCCCAAAGCTGTTCAGGGTTCATTTCACCAAGCCCCTTGTATCTCTGAATGGTAACATTCTCCACTCCATGTATTCTAATAAATTCTTCTTTTTCTTCTTCTGTATAGGCATATTTTTCCTCCTTCTTCGCCTTCAGTTTGTACAAGGGAGGTTGCGCAATATAAATGTACCCGTGCTCAATTAGGGGTTTCATGTATCTGTAAAAGAAGGTTAAGAGTAGGGTTCTAATGTGAGACCCGTCTACATCAGCATCAGTCATGATTATGATCTTCGAATAACGGGAACTTTCGGGTACGCAATTGTCTTTAATTCCAGCACCTATAGCCTGCATTAATATTTTAATCTGTTCATTTTCAATTACCTTTTCAAAGGGTGCCTTTTCAATGTTCAGAGTCTTGCCTCTGAGAGGAAGGATGGCCTGAAATTCCCTATTGCGACCTTGTTTGGCGGAACCACCTGCTGATTCACCCTCAACTATGAATAGTTCGGCCCTTGATCTATCCTTTGTCGTGCAATCTGCCAATTTCCCAGCGAGACCATTTGAATCCCATGAAGATTTCCTTCTCTCAATTTCCTTTGCTCTTCTTGCAGCTTCCCTTGCCCTCTGATTTTCAAGACACTTAACGATGATTGCTTTTGCATCGCTGGGGTTCTCCTCCAGGTATCTGGTAAATTCTTCGTAAACTGCTGAAGCGACAATGCCCGAGATGTATGTGTTGCCCAGTTTGGTTTTGGTTTGACCTTCAAACTGTGGGTCGGGTAATTTCACATGGATTATGCAAGTGAGCCCTTCCCTTAAATCTTCACCTTGAAATGCTTGGTTCTCTTTAATTAAATTGTTTTTCTTTGCAAAGTCGTTAAGAGCCCTGGTAAGCCCCTGTCTGAGACCTGTGACGTGGGTTCCGTGTTCCGTAGTATTGATTGTGTTTACAAAAGAAATCAGGTTTTCTTCATAACCTTTGTTATATTGGAGGGCAACTTCAACTTCGACCCTTTCATTCTCAAATTTTCTGTCAAAATAGAAGGGCTTTTCATTTATGACGTAATTACCTTCGTCAAGTTCCACAAGAAATTCCTTTAATCCACCTTCAAATTGATATTCATTGTATTTGCCGTTTCTCTCATCTTCTATAGATATTTTAACTCCTTTTACAAGGTAGGCAAGTTCTTTGAGTCTTTCGTTTAAAGTTTCAAAATCAAAATTAATGTTCTTGAAGATTTCAATATCCGGTTTAAAGGTGACTTCGGTTCCATGTTCCTCTGTTTCACCTATAATTTCAAGGTTTTTAATCTTTTTCCCTCTTGAAAAAGCAATGTGATAAATTTTTCCATCTCTATAGATCTTAGCCTCAAGATATTCGGAAAGTGCATTAACCACCGATGCACCTACACCATGTAAACCACCGGAAATTTGATAGGCCTTTGAACCAAACTTTCCGCCAGCATGGAGGTAAGTGAAAACAATTTCTACTGCAGGAATTTTTTCTTCAGGGTGTATATCAACTGGGATTCCCCTACCGTTGTCTTTTACAGTAATCGTTCCGTCTTTTCTAATTTTTACATTTATTTCTGTGCAAAAACCTGCAAGAGCCTCATCTATGGCGTTGTCCACTATTTCATAAACAAGGTGGTGTAACCCCTGCTTGGAGGTATCTCCAATGTACATTGCAGGGCGTGCTCTGACACCTTCTAACCCTTTTAGAACCTTAATCTCTCTCGCAGTGTAATTATTTTGCTCTTGCTCAAAGAGTTTTTCGTCCATTTATAACCTCCCAACAATGACGATATTTTCTGGGTTATTTTGTAGTTCTACTGCGTTAATTAGTGATAAAAGCTCAGCCCTCCTCATAAAAAGCTCATTTCGTAGGGCTGGACTTTTGATTTCTATGTAAATTTTCCCTTTAACAGTTTTAACTTTTCCGACACTTTCCTCGCCATAAGTTTTTATCAAATACTCGCGTAACTTTCTGGCCTTTTCTGCAAGACTAACACTTCTTTCTATTCCAAGATTTTCCAGAATTTTTTTTATAGAATCGTCTAAGTTTTTCATAGTTCTATAACCTTAAAAATTTTTGAGAGTTTCAAATCAAAATAGGGTGCGCTGATGAAAGATTGCGTGTTTAAATGAGATAAGACCAGCTCAACTCCTCTTTTGTCCAACACACTAAAGGGTTCATCCAGTATCACCATAGAGTTAGGATTGTAAATATTTAAAAAGGTAAAGTAAAATGCCAGAATTATCAAGCGTTTTTCTCCTTCAGAGGCATAAATTTTTGCAGGTTTTCCATCTATTAGAAATTCTATAGAATCCCTGTGCGGGCCGTTGAAAGAATATCCTCTTTCCAACTCTTCTTTTATAAAGCTGTCGAAGGAGATTCCTTCATCTGCTG
>JASEFR010000036.1 GCA_030019025.1 bacterium | reverse complement strand
TGGGCCATAGGAACGGGCCGCAATGCATCTCCAGAGCAGGCGCAGGAGATGCACGAATTTATTAGGAACCTTTTGAAAGAGAAATTTGGGGCCGCTGATGTTCCTCTTTTATATGGTGGGAGTGTTAAGCCTGATAACATTGGAGAAATTTCTCGCATGAAAGATGTGGATGGCGCGCTGGTGGGTGGGGCGTCTATCAAAGTAGAATCTTTTGTTGAAATAATTAAAAACGCATACCAGGAGGGAAACTAATATGTATACCTTATTGAGCATTCTTTACATTATCCTTGTCATAATAATGATCGTTGTAATTTTGATGCAGGAACCAAGGGAGTCTGGACTTTCACCAGCTCTTGGTGGAATGCAGCAAATCCTTGGTGTCAGAGGCATTCCTACATTCTTTACGAGGCTAACGTGGGGGCTTGGCGCCACCTTTATGATTCTATCTCTTGTCCTTGCAATGTTAAACAATCCAGCCCGTATGGCGGTTAAAACCCCAAAAGCAAGTAAGACAGCCCCCATTGAGCAGAAAGTTCAAGAAACCCAGGAACAAGAAGTACCACAAATACCACAGCAAGGGAGGTAACAATGAAAGAGGCAGTTATTGAATTCAAAGGGTTTCAGTATAAAGTTAAGGAAAATGATTTTATTACTACTCAGAAGGTAGAGAACGATATAGGTGAATTGGTTGAAATTGGAAATGTTTTGCTTGTCCAGGATGGTGATAAGGCCCTTGTTGGCACACCTTACGTTCCCAACGTAAAGGTTGTTGCGCGGGTTGTTGAGCATTATAAGAACGATAAGGTGATGGCCTTCAGGTTTGTGAATAAAGAAAATGTTCGAAAGAAAAGGGGACACCGCCAGGAACTTTCAGAGCTTAAGATAGAGAAGATCGTTTTAGAGTAACTCCATATTTAGGGAAGTGTACATTTTACTTCTTTTTTTTCTTCATACCTTTTTAATAAGGGATTGTAAATCCGAAATAGAATTATTAGTCATTGGTAGAGAAGAGTCCCGAGAGCTTGCCACTTCTTTTGTTGATTTTAAGTGCAAATCGGGTATCTCGGCCGCTTTTGTTTCGGTTGAGGAAATTGAAAGGAGATTTACGGGGTTTGACTTGGCTGACAAAATTCGAAATGGTGTCAGATATTACAGGGAAAACAACGGTATCAGGTATCTGCTTCTTCTCGGTGACTTTTACCGGGTACCAGCAAGAATAGCTTATGTAAGGATAGGTACCAACGAGCTTTCAAATAATGTGCCAACCGATTTTTACTATGCTGAACTCTATTCCGATTGGGACAGGAATCGCAATGGGCTCTTTGGAGAACAGGTCGATTCAATAAACCTTATTCCCAATGTAATGGTAGGGCGAATACCTTATCATAACCTTGCGGAACTGGAAGGGTATTTCACCAAAGTTTTTAATTACAAGGTTTTGGCTAATGACAACTTAAAGTTTTTGCTCCATTCATCGGATATCTTGGGAAATGGAAACTCTTACAAATTGACGGATAGCCTTTCAAGTGTTGTACCCTCTCATTTTGCCCTCAGCAAACTTTATGAAATTAGCACGAGTGTGAATGTAACTAAAAATCAATATGTTGACAGTGTTAATAGCGGGCCTGGCTATCTTTTTTCCTGTATCCACGGGGATTTTGGTAATCTGTATATAAATCAGACTCCATCGGTTTCTTTTGGAATAGCAGATATACATCTTCTACAAAGTTCAGTACCTTCGTTCTGGGGCATTCTCTCCTGTGATATAGGGGGTTTTGATAAAGATGCACTGGGTGAATATCTTCTTTTTTCGCCTTCCTGTATAGGGATTTTATCCCAGACAAGGGACGGAATTTCAAATACAATTTCTTTCTATAAAAGGTTTTTTGAGTACCTTTTTTCAGATTTTAGGGTATCCATAGGCGAGGCAGATAGTGCAATGAGACAGGCCTTTTCCAGCGAGGCTCGTAATAGCCTAATCAGCTATTACTCAATATTAACTTACAATCTTCTTGGTGACCCTACTCTGATACCCATTAAACGTAGTTATATTGATTACAAAATTAAGAACATTACAATTTTTGAAGATACTGGGCTGGTTGTTCGGCTTAGGCCATTGGGTCCTGTATCAGCCAAGGTAAATAAAAAGTTTGTTGTGTATAAAAGAAATGAGATTATACAGGTTGTTGAAACCATTGAAGATTCTGCCTATTTCAGGATAAACCCTGTTACACCTGGTTACCTTTACATTGCAATTACTGGTCCTGAGATAAGTGACATTATTGACTCGGTTTACGTTACTCCAATCACTTTGCCAATTCAGTTCACATTAGAAGCTGTGAGTAATGAGTACGGAGATACAGTTTTGCTCTCCAATGCCGGTTTTAATGTCACAATTCGAGCGAAAAATGCTTCGCCAAAATATTTTGAAAATCTGAAAGTTGTATTGAAAGGTTACCACCCTTTGATCCTGAATGATACCCTTTTTACAATAAGTTTAAAGCCCTTTGAGGAGAGAAGTATTACTGCAAGGGGGGTGGTGGTACGGGTGGATCAGAGAGGCTTAGCAGAACTCGAAATAAATACCTTTTTAGATTCTTTTGAAAACAGAACTTCGATGCTTTTTGACTACTACGTTCCTGTGATTCAAATGACGGATTTAAAAGTCGCAAGGAGAACAGAGGACCTTCTGGTAAAGGTTAAAATTTTTAATCAGAATTTTTATCCTGTAAGAGACATTAAACTTGTTGTTTCTAAAAAGGGTAAGGTTGTCTTGGCAAGGGTTGAAAATTTACCGCCATTTAGCGATACAACACTGTACGCTTCTCTTACATTGGAAGACGCCCTTGGAAACCTCATTATCTACTATATGAGAGACTCCATTTCTTTTTCAATACCGGGTGGCAGCGCTTTACTCCCTCCACCAACACACTTATCCGGATCTTCGGGAATTGGTAGTGTGATTTTAAAATGGAATTCACCCGGAAATGGACTACTTTTCAACGTATATAAAAGTGTTGATGGGATTAATTATAGAAGAGCCAATAGCACACTGATAAATGTTTGCAGTTTTGTGGATTACGAAGTAAATGGACCAACATATTATTATGTAACTTCTGTAGACACTCTGTTAGCGGTTGAAAGTGGTCCCTCTATGTCAATTACTCTTATACCAAATCCACCTTTTCTTGATGGGTGGCCTCGACCCGTTCTGGGGACGGGATATTCTTCTCCCGTAGTTTGTGAACTTGACCGTAATTTGCCTGGTTTGGAAGTAGTTATAGCGACATCTTTTGATAGTCTGGTCTACGCCTTTGACTGTGCGGGGCGTCTTCTTACGGGTTGGCCCGTAAACGTACACGGAACTTCTTTAACGGCACCTGCGGCAGGAGATTTGGATGGAGATGGTGAAGAGGAAGTAATTCTTATAACAAGGGACGGAACAAGATCTTTGCATGTCCTTGATAAGTACGGCAATGAAAAGCCCGGTTTCCCTATTCCTGTTCCTGGTGCTATTTATTCAACTCCCTGTCTGTGTGATCTGGATAACGATGGTTTACCAGAAATTGTGGTTAAAGATGGAAGCTTTGTAAAAGCGTTTAAAAACGATGGAACATTCCACGTTAGTCCTGGGTTAGGTGGGGTAGGTAGTTCTCCTGCCTGCGGAGATATAGATAACGATGGGGTAATGGAAGTTGTCGTTTCCTACTCGACAGATACTTCAGGCTACATTGGTGTGCTGGATGCAGCCCTTAATCTAAAACAGGGTTTTCCTGTACCCATTAATAAAAGCCAAATTACAAGCCCTTCCGTTGGTGATATTTTACCTGACTCTTCAGGCCTTGAAATCGTAGTTTATGCTGGTGATTCGCTTTATCTTATAGATTCAAATGGAGACATAGTTGCTAAAATTCTTGTTGGAGGGACAACTTCTTGGCCCTATGCCATTTCTCCAGCCATTGGTGATGTGGATGGTGACGGCTTGAAAGACATTGCAATTCCCACTAATTATGGTTTTAAGGTTTATGAAATAACTGGGAATTTCTTTTCCCTAATCTACGGCGCTTATTGTGGTAGTGGTTTTTCTTCTTGCGTAATTTATGACACGGACAATGATGGTAGAGGCGAAGTCTTTAAAGGGAGTGTCGATGGGTATCTCTATGCTTATGGTAGCACGGGGCAGATTCTTCCGGGATTCCCTGTGGATCTTCTTTCATATGCCTATATCACACCGCAGATATGGGACATCAATGGTGATGGCATCAAAGAACTCGTAGTTTCTTCCTGGGGAAATCACCTTTTCATTTTTTCGACAGGCTGGGTTAGCGAAAATCTCTCTTGGCCCATGTACAAGCACGATAGATACAGAAGCGGTAATGCGGAGTTTGGTAGGTATCCGGTAACTGCTTCTTATCCTGAAAGAAAAGGAATAGTAAAAGAATCTAAGGATCAAATTTATCTCATTTACGACGCGATGGGAAGGTTGATTTATAGAGGTGATAAAAATGGTTTTGAGCAAAAAGTGAGAAGTGGGAGTGTGAGGATGGGGGTTTATTTTATTAAATCGGAAAATCAGAAATTTATAAACAAAAGGGTTGTGATAAGATGAGTATTAATCTTGAAGAATTAAAGAGCAGAATGACAGAGATAGAGCTTAAACTGGCGTCCGTTCTTTCTGATGAGGAAAGAAAGAGTTTGCTTCAAGAGTACAAAAAGATTCAGCCATTGGTTGAAAAACTTGAGGAGAAATACAGAATAGAAAAGGAACTAAAGGATACAGAAGAAGTTTTGAAAGAAGAAGAGGATGAGAACTTAAAGGAGTATCTCGATTCTGAAAGGAAAGGACTTTCTGAGCGCTTGAGGGAGTTAGAACTTGAAATTAAGAAACTTCTTTTACCCGAAGACCCGGATGATCCTAAGACCGCGATAGTAGAGATAAGGGCGGGAACGGGAGGAGATGAGGCGGCACTTTTCGCAGCAGATCTCTTTAAGATGTACTTGAGGTATGCAGAAAAGAAGCATTTCAAAGTTTCAGTTATTGACTCTCATCCTACTCCCTTGGGCGGATATAAAGAAATTTCCTTTATTGTAGAAGGACCTTATGCCTACAGGCTATTGAAATACGAATCGGGAGTTCACAGGGTGCAGAGAATTCCCATTACAGAGACTGGTGGAAGAATTCACACGTCTACAGCCAGCGTTGTGGTTTTACCGGAAGTAGAAGAAGCGGAAGTTGAAATTGATCCTGAGGATTTGAGGATCGATACCTTCCGGGCTGGTGGTCCTGGTGGACAGTACGTAAATATGACAGATTCTGCAGTCCGTATCACCCATATACCTACAGGGATAGTGGTGGTGTGTCAGGATGAAAGGTCGCAGCACAAAAATAAGGCAAAGGCGTTGAGATTGCTCAGGGCCAAGTTAAAGGATCTGGAACAGAAGAAGATGGAAGAGGAGTTGAGGATGAAAAGAAAGAGTTACATAGGCACAGGTGACAGAAGTGAAAAGATCAGAACCTATAATTTTCCGCAGAACAGAGTTACCGACCATAGGATTGATCTCACCATTTACAGGCTGGATGACATTTTGAATGGGGATCTTGATCTGATTATTGATAAGCTCCTTGAAGCAGAGGAAAAAGCAAAGCTTGAAGCTCAGGGAACTTTATAACTATTTAGTTGAACTTATTTCCCAGGTATCCTCTGATGCAAAGGCGGAAGCGAGGTGGATAGTTGAAGAAATTTTTTGTAACAAATTTGATTTTTTGATTGTGGAAAACCCTGAAGCTGAGAGGTTTTTACCCAGAATAAATGACATTATTGAAAAAAGGGTCAAGATGCGGATTCCCCTACAATATATTTTCAAGAAGGCTTTTTTCTTTGGATTTGAGCTTTTCGTTGACGAAAGGGTATTAATTCCAAGATATGATACAGAAGTTATAGCTGAATACGTTTTAAGCGTTTTTAAAGGTAAGGCTACAAGCTGGCTAGACCTCGGGACGGGAAGTGGTGCAATAGCTCTTGTTCTGGGAAAATACCTTGGGGACTTTGGGGTTGCTTCTGATTTTTCCATGGATGCCTTATATGTTGCCAAAAGAAATCTGAGGAAATACGGTATCGAGATTCCATTGGTTAGGGGAGATTTGCTTTCCGCTTTTAAACAATCAAGCTTTGAACTAATAGTGACAAATCCTCCTTACATTCCCTACCAAGAACGCATGAATCTAATTCCCGAAGTCCTCTACGAGCCAGAATCTGCCCTTTTTGGAGGCGAGTCTGGTTACGAAATCACAGAAAAGATAATAATTGAATCTTTGAGGGTTTTAGTTCCTGGTGGAAGCATTATAATTGAGACATCGCCGATGTGTTTTGAAAGTTTGAAGGAAGGTGGGTGGAGGAATTTTTTTATTTTATTTAAAAAGATATATGATCTTGGTGGTGAATTAAGGGGGGTTCACCTTATCAAAAAATCCTGAAATGAAAGACATAAAGTCGCGTTTGATGCAGCATATCGCTTTCCGTATAAAGGATTCCCAATACGATGACGCGCTAAGGGAGATTAAGAGTTTTTCAAGGGCATTTACTGGTAAAGATAAGGAAAGAGTTTTGTTTCTAAAAGGTTATCTTAGTTTGAAGTCAGGAAAACCCGATGAGGCTCGAAAAATATTTTCTCGCTTGTTGAGGAACAGTCCCGATAAATCTATATATCACTTTTTTCTTGGACTCTCCAACATGGAACTGGTGGATTATAGAGAGAGTCTGGAAAATTTTTCCCGTGCTCTTTCGATATCTCCGGAGAGTGTGGAATACCTGAAAAATTATGGATGGACTCTGGTAATGCTCGGTAAGAAAAAAGGATTATCTATTCTTAATGAACTTTTTAATAAAAATCTTGATGATAAAGACTTGATTATTAAATATATCCTGGCTCTTTTAAGGTTTAACAAAGCAAACCAGGCGAAGTGGATCTCGGAGCTGGTGGCCAGGAAATATCAAGATGAAGAATTGCAAGAATTTTTAGGTGCAGTAAGAGATTTTCACTCTTATGATAGTACTTTCTTAAGTGTGAATGAGGAAAGGGTCCTTATGTTAATCCAGCTAAAATCTGGGCTTGAACCTGAAATAGTGGATGGGCTGACGGTTTTGTTTCTCACGCTGAAAGATGATGCTTTTAAAAAAATTGTCAAACCTGAACCGTGGGCTGCTGCCCTTGAGATTGCTGGGCGGTTGCTATTTGGTGATGGTAAGGTAAATTTAAGGGAAATATGCAAAAAATACAATGTTAAAGTTGAGCAGGTTGATAGAATTTTGAGAAAAATTTTTGAAGCGGGGGTTTAGTATATGCGAAGGATTTGGCAGCTCAAAAATCTATCCAGGGAGCTCTACCTTCAATTTCTGATGGAGAAACCCTTTGTGATTTATTTTTCAACAAAAATGATAGATGATATTCACCGCTCTCTAAATCTTGTTCCGTATGTTGAACTTAAGCAAATTCATTCAAAGACCATATGGAAAGTAGACTCTCCATTACCTCCGGAAGAGCTATCAGGGGATGGCCTTATGACATCTAAACCGGGGCTCTATCTTGTTATTAAAGTCGCGGACTGCTACCCGCTTTTTATCGTAGATCCTCTGAATATTGCTTGCGGGGTCTTCCACGTGGGTTGGCGAGGTTTAAAGGAGGGAATTGTAGAGGAAGCGGTGTTGAAATTTAAGGAATACTTTCACAGTCAACCTGAGAACCTTATTGCCGTTTTTGGACCGGGTATTAGAGGTGAATATTACGAAGTTGGTGAAGAATTCAAGGATTACTTTCCAGGAAATATTTTAGAGAAAGATTGCCGATATTATCTGGACATTTTTCAGGTTGCTGTTTCAAAACTGAAGAGGCAGGGGGTCAAGGAGATTTACGGACCTCCTGCAGACACATATTCCAATCCTGACTTGTTTCATTCAAAAAGAAGAGAGGTGGAATTAAAGGGGTTGAATAGGGCAATTATAGGAATTGAAAAAGATCTCAGCTTAGGAACCCTTATTGAGGACTCTCCTTACAATCTTTAGTTTTAAAGCAGGCTTAGCGCTTCCTTTATGGCTTTGGTATGCGACTCGAATGGTATTTCTGGTAATTCGTTAATTGCAAAAAATTTTGCGTCCTCAGCGTCATCACCTGGTTGGGGCACTTCGGAGGAGAACCCCAGATAGGAAATTACGATTACGCTTTCATATCTTTTACTTTTTTGCTGATAAACATTGATAAGGGTTAGTTTTTCAATCATTATACCCGTTTCTTCATATAGTTCCCTCGAGGCTGTTTCGTAGGGAGCTTCGTTAATTTCCACAAATCCCGATGGTAGTGCCCATTTCCCTTTTTCGGGTTCTTCTTTTCTTTTTACAAGGAGCACCTCTCCAACGTCATTAAAAACGACAACTACTACAACGGGTACAGGATTTTTGTAAATAAAAAGCTTACAATGAGCGCAGTAGTAACGTTCTCGCCCATTTTCTCTGCTTTTAGTGATTTTATGTCCGCAGTAAGGGCAAAACTGCACTTCTCTTTCAAAGCTTATCATTCCCTGAAATTTTATAGTTCTGTGCACGTTTTAGCAATCTTAAATTTTCAGGCGGTCTTAAGTTTGACTATTTGTTTACAATGCCTTAAATTCTTAATCATGAAAAAGTCAATAGTTTGTTTGTTACTGATTTTGGTTATCCAGGGCGCTTATGCCCAGTACGGCTTTACGGTGAATAATAACCTGTTTTTTACTGAGGACCCTAATAC
Organism: bacterium; assembly: GCA_030019025.1. NCBI lineage: Bacteria > bacterium. The sequence continues at coordinate 4,745 of JASEFR010000036.1, read as the reverse complement.
AATACCATTTGGGACAATATCCATCGAGCCCTTTAGAACAGTTTTTTCTTACGGGAGCAGAGACACCGCTTCTTATGTTACCTACTCTATTTTTAATAAGTTAAGGTTAAATCTCTTTGACTATATGGAACTTGGATTGTCTGTTCCATTCTTGATCGATAGAATGACAAAAAGTTCACAGGTCTACTTTTCAAGGGGACGCGGTGATATTTTACTCAACATAAAATATAATTATCCCGTATCAGAGAATTTATCTTTTGCCATTTCACCTTACATTTCAATACCTTATGGCCGAACCAGAACGGTGGGTGTGGATTCAGCAAAGCCAGATATTTTATTTCAGGGTGGCCTACTGAGGGACTTCACAACAGCCTCCTACGATTATGGCGTTAAATTCATAGGTGGTGCGAAGGTTAGAGACTTTTCTATTAACCTTAATTACGGCTATTTTTCTTCGTACAGACATCTTCTTACTAAGAATCCACCAGAGTTTCATCTTCTAAGCACTTCGCTGACTTACAATTTCCAAAGTTTTACACCCTTCGCCGAGCTCCTTCTCGGTTTTTACAGTAAGGGAGACTTTGGAAAAGCTCCTTCTTATTTCAGCCTTGGAACAAAGGTTGATATCAATCCATTTCTTGAGGGGAAGTTTGCCTTAGCTTTACCCTTAGTTAGTCGGGAACCTATTAGTCCAGTCGTCCCTGATGATTCAAGTTATCCGGGTTTAATATCAAGTTTTCCTAATTATGGAGAGGGGGTAGTTCTATCATTCGGTTTGAGCGTTAAAAACATTGTTTATAACAGACGGGCTACTGCAAGGTTAACGGTGATAGTGAAGGATCGCTCAACTGGGGAATTTGTTGAAAACTGCAGGATAAGGGTTGGTTCAAGGGAATATTTTTCACCTTCAGGGGTTTTGTATATTCCTTCAGTTAAGGCAGGAGTTCAGAATTTAAAGGTTTTTGCCGATGGATATTTAGATGTAGATAAGTTTATAGAAATTGAGGGCAATACAAATACAAAAGTCGAGGTTTTGCTTGTTAAAAAGTCTGTCCCTGTTGTTTTGAGAGTGAAAAACAGCAAAATGGAGCCTGTAAAGTCTGCAGTAGCTTTGATTTCCGTTGAAGAAGGGGTTAATACGGTAACCGCTGATGGTGATGGGGTAATAAGATATGTTATGAACAGAAGTAGACCGCTTAGCATTTATGTGTCCGCTTCAGGGTACTTGGGACAGAACTTTTACATTGACCCTTCCTTTGAAAGAGATTCGGTAGTTATAGATGTGATTCTTAAAGAAGAAAAGGATGAAGTAGCAGTTCTACCCATTATTTACTTTGATGTTGGGAGTTATAGGATCAAGAAGGAATTTTTCCCATTTCTTGACATCATCGGGAGGTATTTAGTAAACCATCCCGACTACAGGCTTGAAATCATAGGGCATGCGTCAGCAGAAGGTCCGGAAAGATTCAATCAAATATTAAGCCTAAGAAGGGCAGAGGCCTGTAAAAAACATCTCGTTATGCGCTATAAAATTGATCCCGATAGAATTATTGTGAAGGGTTTTGGAAAAGATGTTCCCGCTGTACCAAACAAGACAGAGTATCAGAGAAGTATCAACAGGAGAGCCGAGTTCAGACTGATCCCCCCTGAGAAATAATTTTCACATGCATTTTCCACTGGTTTGTTCAGAAAAAGCCCTTTAACATTAGAGGTGTTAAGATCATGAAGCTTACTAAAATAATTGCAACCGTTGGTCCGTCTATTTCCACCGAAAGCGTAATGGAACGCCTGATTCAGAGTGATGTTAATGCTCTTCGTTTCAACTTTTCCCATGGAACTTATGACGAGCATTCAAAGAAGATCAACTGGGCAAGAAAATTGCGAGACAAAGGTTATAATTTTGCAGTATTTGTTGATCTTAGTGGGCCTAAGTTTCGGATAGGCGAAGTTGCCGGGGATAGGGTTGTTTTGAAAAGGGGAGACGAATTTGTCCTTACCACAGAAAAAATTATTGGTGATGGTAAAATTGTTTACGCACCGCTCGAAAAAGTAATACCCTATTTGAAGAAGGGTGATACGGTTTTGTTGTCCGATGGGACTGTGGAGCTTGAAGTGATAAAAGTTACGGGCAACTCCGTTATTACAAAGGTTAGAATGGGGGGAGAAATCTCATCCCACAAAGGAATTAATATCCCCAACAGGATGCAAGAGGTTCCCGCAATTACGGAAAAGGATATTCAGGATATGAGATTTGCGATTTCTTTAGGTGTGCGAATTTTTGCCCTCTCTTTTGTTGGTGGAAAGGAAGATGTTTTAAGAGCAAGGGAAATTTTAGAGCAGGAAGGAGTTGATGGATTCGTAATTGCAAAAATTGAAAGGTATGAGGCGGTTGCAAACTTTAATGAAATTCTGGATACTGCCGATGGTATCATGATTGCACGGGGTGATCTGGCTGTTGAAACACCTTATGCCAAGGTTCCCATTCTTCAAAAGGAGCTTATTCTAAAAACAAGGGAGAAGGGGAAACCAGTTATAACCGCCACGCAGATGTTAAGGTCTTTGCTTTTTAGTCCGCTTCCCTCGCGGGCGGAGATTTCTGATATAGCCAATGCGGTTCTTGATGGAAGTGATGCCCTAATGCTGTCTGAAGAGACTGCTGTTGCAAAAGATCCACTAAATTCGGTTAGGGTTATGAAAGAGATAATCAAAGAGGCTGAAAAATTCAGAAAGAAAAAGGGCGAAGGATTGCCATTAAATTTAAAGGAGAAAGAGAACATTGAATGGCAAATTGCCAGGAGCAGTTTTGAACTCTTGAACTCTTTGAGAGCCAAGCTCATCATAACCCCTACAGCGAGCGGTGCGACCGCTTCAAGGATTTCTGCTTTAAGACCACTTGCTCCCATTGTTGCTCCCACTCCGGATCCTGGGGTTTGTGAGTTTTTAAATCTGTCTTATGGGATTTATCCTCTAAGAGTGGATGTGATGAGAAATCTTGACGAGTTGATTTATAAAGTCAAGGGTGAAATTTTTAGACGCAGGCTTGCAAAAGAGGGTGACCTGGCGGTGATTACCGCAGGTTACCCCTTTGGAAAACCCGGTTCCACAAATATGGTAAAAGTAGAAAAATTGTAGGAGGTGCTTATGCTTCTTTACATAGTTATTTTAGTACTCGTCATTTTAGCCTCAATGATAAGAATTTTGAGGGAGTATGAAAGGGCGGTTATTTTCAGATTAGGGAGACTGATTGGCGTCAAAGGCCCAGGACTTATAATCCTCATTCCTTTTATTGATAAGATGGTCAAAGTTTCCCTGAGGACGGTGGTGCTTGATGTACCTCCGCAGGATGTGATCACAAAGGACAATGTATCGGTGAAAGTGAACGCGGTTGTCTACTTCAGAGTTATGGATGCTGCCAAAGCAGTTGTTGAAGTGGAAAATTATGCTTACGCAACTTCCCAAATTGCGCAGACCACTTTGAGAAGTGTCCTTGGTGAAGTTGAGCTCGATGAGCTCTTGGCTCAAAGGGAAGGATTAAATCACCGTCTCCAGAGGATTATTGATACCCAAACTGATCCTTGGGGTGTAAAGGTTTCCGCAGTGGAAATCAAGCATGTGGATCTTCCACAAGAGATGCAAAGAGCGATGGCTAGGCAGGCTGAGGCTGAAAGAGAAAGAAGGGCAAAGATTATTAGTGCAGAAGGGGAATACCAGGCGGCAGAAAAACTTAAAGAAGCGGCTGAGGTCCTTGCCCAAAACCCAATTACCATTCAGCTGAGATATCTTCAGACTCTCAGGGAAATTTCTGTTGAAAACGCGTCTACAATTGTCTTCCCCATACCCATTGAGTTCTTTAAACTTTTTGTAGCGGGGGAAAAAGAGAAGCAGGTTTAGAGTAATAAGTTAGAGGTTCTGAGGTGGTCTCCCGGGTATTTTCAGGGACAGTAATAGGGGTAGATGGTGTTTTGATTTCCGTCGAGGTAGACATCTCAACGGGAATGCCGGGTTTTAATATCGTGGGACTCCCAGAAAGTGCTGTAAAAGAGGCAAAGGAAAGAGTGGTGTCCGCGATTCGGAATTCAGGTTATCAAATACCTCCAAGAAAAGTTACGGTAAATTTGGCACCTGCTGACATCCGAAAGGAAGGAACAGCCTTTGATCTTCCTATTGCACTTGCAGTCTTAAAAGCATATGGTTTTGTGAAAGGTAAAGTAAACTTTATGACTGTTGGTGAGTTATCCCTTGACGGAAAGGTACGGAGAGTCAAGGGTGTTTTGCCACTTTCTCTTAGTTTGAAAAATTATCCACACCTTGAGGGGATAATTGCCCCATATGAGAACAAGGATGAGGCTTCTCTCTGCAAATCCACTAAGGTTTATCCAGTAAGAACCCTTGTCGAAGCGGTTCAGTTTCTAAATGGCGAAGTTCAGATTCTTCCCAATCTCTTTGATGTTGAATCGGTTTTCAAAAGAGAAAGTGTTGAAGATGTGGATTTTAAGGATGTGAAAGGCCAGGAACATGCGAAAAGGGCATTGGAAGTTGCAGCGGCTGGTGGTCACAATGTCCTAATGATAGGCCCGCCGGGTTCAGGTAAAACGATGTTGGCAAGAAGAATCCCTTCCATTCTCCCTCCAATGACTCTGGAGGAGGCTTTAGAAACGACTAAGATCTATTCTATTTCAGGGCTTCTGCCCAAAGACAGTCCCCTTGTTTCTTCAAGGCCGTTTCGCTCTCCCCACCATACTATA
>JASEFR010000035.1:6554-15780 GCA_030019025.1 bacterium | reverse complement strand
GTGACTCCAGACATAAGGTGCTTCTGATGGATCAACGTAACCATTACCATTACCGCTTACCTCTCCTGGCCACCTCGTTCCTGCAGTAGAATCGTCACCGGGATACATACCGTACCTGTCATAGTAAGAATAAAAGCCTGCCTGAATTCCCTGGAAATCTCTCGTTAGCCTTGAAATTCTGGCATTTTCCACAAGTCCCTGTCCCCTTAAGACTATAACAATTATAAGGCCGATAACGATTAACACTATCGCTAACTCAACCAAAGTAAATCCCCTTTTCATCTAAACCTCCTTTATTTCAGATTCTCAAAACTTGTTACAAAGTTAAATATAACACATCTTATTAGAATTGTCAATAATTCTGCACTTTCACTCTCTTGTTTGACTTGATTTTTCATAAGATTTACAATCATTTCTCTGGAGGTGATTATGCTTAGTATCTGGAAGAAAACCAAAGAATTGGAAGGAAAAATCGACACCTACCTCGACTTCTTTATTGAGGCTTCTCTCAATTTTAAGGATGGTTTAATTTTATATCTTAGAAAAAATATAGAAAAATTTGCAGAAAAAGCAAGAAAAGTTGACGAACTCGAGAGCAGAGGAGACTCTTTCCGAAGAGAAATCGAAAATGTAATTTACATGGAGCTTTTAATCCCGGAGTCGAGAGGAGATGTACTTGGAATTATTGAAAATGCAGATCCTGTTTTAAACATTATGGCCCAGGTGATGACTGAGTTCAATATTCAAAGACCAGCCATACCAGATTTTGCCGTTGAAACCTTTGAACTTCTCCTTGAAAATACAGCGTCCTGCGTGTTAGAAATGGCTTCGGCAATCCGAATGTATTTCAAAAACATACAGGAAGTTAGAAACCACATAATATCTGTAATGCACTTTGAGCACGAATGTGACCAACTCGGTAATGAGATCAAGAAGAAAATCTTTGAAGATAACACAATAGAACCCTGTTGCAAAATTCAATTATCAAACCTCATAACATTGGTCCAAACGGTTTCAGACAAAGCAGAGGATGTTTGTGACCGCCTCTCCATTTATGTGATAAAGAGATTAGCATGAACTTTATACTTTTAACTGGCGGACTGGTTCTCGGATGGTCGCTTGGGGCTAACAACACTGCTGATATTTTTGGTACCGCAGTGGGTTCTAAGATGGTAAAACTAAAAACAGCCCTCACCATTGCATCTATTTTCGTGATTTTAGGTGCAGTTCTTCAGGGAACAAATACAACGAAGAGCATAGGAGAGCTCGGAAAAATTAACGCAATTGGTGGGGCTTTCACCGTTTGCCTTGCCACAGGACTGACCGTGATTTGGATGACAAAAGCTGGATTCCTCGTTTCAATTACTCAAGCCCTTGTGGGTGGCATAGTGGGATGGAGTCTCTTTGCCGGAGAACTTGTTAACATTAACTCCCTCACCCAAATAATCAAAGCATGGATCATTTCTCCTCTGATCGCGTTCCTATTTGCCTTTCTACTTTATAAATACCTTCACAGGGTACAGTCAAAAGCGAAAATAAACCTCTTTACAATAGACTATTTACTCAGATTAGCCTTTATCCTTCTCGGTGCTTTTGGCGCTTTCAGTTTTGGAGCTAACAACATCGCAAATATCGTCGGTGCTTACATCTTTTCCAATCCTTTTAAAAATATTTACATAGGGAACTTTGAGATTACTGCTCTCCAAATCCTTCTTTTTGTAGGGGCACTCTCAATAGCCATCGGAATTCTCACTGGTTCGAAAAGGGTTATGAAAACTGTTGGAGAAAAAATTTTAAAACTTTCTCCCTTAGCTGGAATTGTCGTCGTTTTCACTCAGGCCATCGTTCTGCTTCTCTTTTCTTCAGACATTCTGAGAAAAATCCTAATGTTACTTCACCTTCCTACCCTTCCCCTCGTGCCTATTTCAAGTTCACAAGTTGTTATTGGTGCTATGATAGGTATAGGGTTAGCAAGGGGAGCAGGTAGGCTTATAAACTTTAAAGTCCTTAAAGATATAGCACTTGCATGGATCATAACACCCATTTCCGCCGGAATCCTTTCCTTTGTAATGCTATTTTTCACTCAGAACGTTTTTCAGCTCACAGTAAGGCATCCAATTAGGTACACTCTTAGTAAAGCAGCAATTCAAGAAATTGAAAAACTTGGAATTGAAACTACTCCCCTCAAAGCCTTAGAGGGAGAAATATTTGAAAACACAATAAATGCAAGAAGCACCCTCTTAAGACTTGGGAAATATAATAAAGAGCAAATTTACACAATATTGGATTACATGAGAATAGATTCTATTGTCGTGGATACCACCAGGCTTAGGGAAATTAATCTTAAATGGTTTACTCCAGAGGAGATAAACGAGATCAAAAAATTACACGGGAAAGTTTACATACATTCGTGGGAATTTAAGAACGAATTATTAAAAACTCCGGTCTTTAGCAAAAAAATCCTTGATCCGGGAAGCAAAAAAGAGTTTAAAAAAGAGTTTGAACTTCTTGTTTTTTTGTTTAGAAAACCATATAAATGATTTGATAAGTCCTGGCCTTTAGCTTATTATTTATCCATGGAACTTCTGATTCTTCTTTTACTATTTGCCTTCACCGGTTACCTACTATATTTAAGTTCTGATAACAAACTCTTTATTAGCGAACGTATTGCCTCCCTGTTTTTTTCCTTCGGTTTCTTATTCCTACTTATTAGCGTAGCATCGTATTTACCAGAAAGCGAAATTACAAACTGGGGAGGAAAACTCGGTTATATAATTGCATCCATTCTTGTGACAAAAATAGGCTACCTGCTTTCAGCGCTGATTTCCTTAATCTTTTCTATCTATGGCTTCATGGTTTTTTTAAATAGGGCAAAAAAGGAATTTTTATTAGAACTTTTGGCAATTTTCGTCATTCTATTCATCATTTCTTTGTACTTACCCATCCCCCTCTCGGGAAACCTCTCAGTGAGAGTTTCTACATTTCTTTTAAACAATCTTGGCATCGCTGGTAAAATAATTGTTTCCATTCTTTTTATAATAATGTCCTCGTTTATCATAAATGTGCCGCGTCTTTTGAAAAAAAGAAAGAAAGAGAAAGAGGAGATAAAAAGGGAATCTAATAAAGAGAAGGAACCCCCAAAAACGGAGCCAAAGGTAAAAGAGACTTTAACCCAAACAAGCTCAAAATATCAAAAACCCTTACCAACTGCCGATGAAGAGGAAATCGATCCCCATACCCTCATAAATCTTCTTAAACCCGCAGAACCTTTTGATGCCACCGACTCAAAACAGGAACTGGAAAAAAACAAAACTTTAATTGAAGAAAAACTGAGAGAGTTTAATATAGAGGGTAAGGTTGTAAATTACTACCCAGGACCAGTGGTAACGAGATACGAGTACGAACCCGCCCCCGGTATAAGACTCTCAAAAATTTCCTCCCTAGCCGATGACATTGCCCTAAGAATGAGGTCAAATGCAATAAGGATAATTGCACCTCTTCCAAACAAAGGGTTAGTAGGCTTTGAAATTCCAAATAAAAACAGGAAGACGGTGTATTTGAGGGCACTAGTTGAAAGGGCTGAATTTTTCAATTTAGAAACGCCTTTAGCCTTTGCCCTCGGTGTCGACACCGCTGGTAATCCTGTCTATGCCGACCTTTCCAACATGCCCCACCTCCTTATAGCCGGTTCAACGGGGAGCGGAAAGTCAGTGTGCATTAATACTATCATTACCAGTATAATTTTTAGAAATAAACCTGAACAGGTAAGATTCGTTCTAATTGACCCAAAACGAATAGAACTCTCTCTTTACGAAGGAATTCCGCACCTCCTTCTTCCGGTAGTAAAGGATAGAAAGCTTGCGGTGGAGGTACTTAAAAAAGCAGTTAAATGGATGGATTATCGCTACAAGTTGTTTGCAAAAGAAACTGCAAGGGACATCTCCAGCTACAATGAAAAAATGGTCAAATCTGGTGGTGAACCCATTCCATATCTCGTCATTATAATTGATGAATTTGCCGACCTCATTATCACCACAGGAAGAGAAATTGAAGAACCACTGGCGAGACTTGCACAAATGGCAAGAGCGGTTGGAATTCACCTAATTGTAGCCACACAAAGGCCTTCGGTAGACGTTATCACAGGCATGATAAAGGCAAACTTTCCCGTAAGAATTGCCTTTAAAGTTCCAAGTAGAGTTGACTCAAAAACAATCTTAGATGATGGGGGAGCTGAAAAACTATTGGGAAGAGGAGATATGATCTTCATACCTCCGGGAACGTCAGAAAAGGTGAGAATCCACGGGCCACTCATAACAGAGGAGGAAACTAAAAAGATTTCACGAACTCTCACACACCACTATCTTATCAGGACAATTAAGAGCTACTTTGGCTTAGAAGCCCAAAAAGCAGTAGAACTTGTGGAAGAACTCATGGATGAAAACTTATACTTGCCTTTCATTAGAGTTGATGAACCGGGATTAAAAGAGTTGGAAGAAAAAACAACTGAGCTCCTTTGCGAATACTTAGAATTGGAACCACAAATTGTAAAAGAAAAGATGAACGAAATCAGAAACAACTACTACAGAAAAATTCCCGAAATGACTGAGATTCCCTTAGCGGAAACGGAAGAGGAGATTGGTGTGGAAGAAGGTGAATGGGATCCAATGCTTGAAGAAGCGGCAAGAGCTGTTATACTTGAGGGAAAAGCATCAGCAACATTACTACAGAGAAGACTCAAACTCGGCTTTGCGAGGGCAGCAAGAGTAATTGACCAGCTGGAACAGTTAGGAATTATTGGCCCTCAAGAAGGAACAAAACCCAGAAAAGTTCTCATAAAACTTGAAGATTTAGAAAGAATTTTCAAAAAAGAGAGAAATTAAGTAAGGGGGATAACATGTTTACGAAATCAGAGATCATAAACATTGCCATCGCAATTGAAGAAAGTGGATTTGAATTTTACAAAGAAGCAGAAAATATAGTCCCGAAAGACTTAAAAGAAGTTTTTCATTTTCTTTCAAAAGAAGAGTTAAAGCATAAAGAAACCTTTGAGGAAATTCTCAGGGGTCTCAAAGGAAGCAGAGAGATTAGAATAAACGATGAAGACTATGAAGATTATGTAAAAGCTATTGGACAAATTGCGGTTTTCAAAAAGAACAAATTGCAGGAAAAAATAAGAACCCTTGATACACCTGAAAAAATAATTATTTTCGCTATTGAAATGGAAACCACGAGCATTAATTATTACAACTTCCTGCTGGAAGTAGAAACCGAAAAAAACAGGTCTCTGCTAAATCAGATACTTGCTGAAGAGAGAAAGCACTTAGCAACATTAACCAACATACTTGATAAACTGAAAAAGTAGAGTTCTGCCAATTTAAAAATCAAAACACTCTTTGAAGTATTAACAATCCTCTTTATAATAAAGGTATGCAAAGGTATTTAATTACAAGCGCTTTGCCCTACGCAAACGGTCCTTTACACATAGGCCATATAGCAGGGGCTTATTTGCCTGCGGACATATATACGAGGTATCTCAAGCTAAAGAAGAAAGATGCAATCCATATCTGTGGAACCGATGAACACGGAGTAGCAATTACCATTAAGGCAGATAAAGAAGGCAAAACTCCTAAGGAAATAGTAGATTTCTACCATCGGAATATTAAGGAAAGTTTTGATGGCCTGAATATCTTTTTCGATAACTTTTCCAGAACTTCAAAGCCCTTACATCACAAATTATCGCAAGAATTCTTCCTTAGAATTTACGAAAAAGGCTATATTTACAAAAAGGAAATTGAACAGCTCTATTGTCCTAATTGTCAGAGGTTTTTACCAGACAGGTATGTAGAAGGTACGTGTCCATATTGCGGAAATGAAAAAGCAAGAGGAGACCAGTGTGAACAGTGTGGAAGGTGGTTGGAACCAAAGGACTTAATTAACCCCAAGTGTACGATCTGCGGTTCAACTCCTGTTGTGAGAACTTCACACCATTACTATTTCAAGCTAAAAGAATTTGAAAAACCATTAAAAGATTGGCTTTCCTCCAAGACCTACTGGAAGGAAAACGTCCTTAATCAAGCGCTTTCATGGGTAAGGGATGGACTTCAAGATAGAGCTATTACAAGGGACCTTTCCTGGGGAGTACCAGTCCCTCTGGAAGAAGCAAAAGGAAAAGTACTATACGTGTGGTTTGATGCGCCGATTGGTTACATTTCATCAACAATTGAGTGGGCAGAAAAAATCGGTAAACCTGACGAATGGAAAAAGTACTGGCTGGACCCTGAAACGAAAGTCATTCACTTTATCGGAAAGGACAATATCATATTTCACACTCTTATATGGCCGGCTATGCTTATGGCCCACGGAGACTACAACTTGCCCGACAACGTTCCAGCCAATGAATTTCTCAACTTGATGGGTGCAAAATTGTCCACATCCAGAAACTGGGCAATATGGATTCCAGACTTATTAAAGGAATACCCAGCGGACTACATTAGATACGGACTTGCCAACGTTATACCTGAAACGAAGGATTCGGACTTCTCCATTGAAGAATTCCACACAAGGATAAACAGTGAACTTGTTAACAACCTTGGAAATTTTGTGAACAGAACCCTTTCCTTTATCAAAAACTACATGGGAAGAATACCATCAGATATAGAAGGCTTTAAAGATATGGATTTGGAGATTATAAAAGAAATCGAAGAATTACCGGGAAAAGTAGGCAGTTATCTGGAAAACTTTGAGTTTAGAAAAGCCCTAAAAGAAATAATGGCTTTTTCTCAAAAAGGCAATCAGTATTTTGATTACAAGAGACCATGGAGTACGAGAAAAACAGATTACAAGGAGACCGAGAGGACCCTTTACCTCTGCTCTTCAATGGTAAAAGCCTTAAGTATTGTAATTGAACCTTACTTACCCGATTCGGCAGTAAGGATTAGAAAAATGCTCGGAATTTCAGAACTCGGTTTGTCCTGGGAAGACGCAGGTAGCTGGAAATTCTCAAAAGATATCGTGCCCGAGAATGTAGAAATCCTTTACAAGAAAATAGAGCATAAACCAATAAGCGTAGGAGCTGAAATAAGCACAAACCAAGAGAAAAAAGAGGAGAAGCCTATGGAATTTGTAAAATTTGAAGATTTTAAAAAACTGGAAATCAAAATAGGTGAAATAATTTCCGTGGATGACATTCCCGGTGCAGACAAGCTTTACAAATTGCAAGTAAATCTCGGGGACAAAATTGTTGAATTGGTAGCAGGTTTGAAGACAACTTACACAAAAGAAGAACTTCTGCACAAAAAAGTTCCCGTCTTGGTTAATTTAGAGCCCAAAAAGTTAAGGGGCATAACTTCCAACGGCATGATCCTCGCCTGCGACCTCGATGGAAAACCAGTGCTTCTTACACCGGAAAAAGATGTGCCACCGGGCTCGATCATAAGATGATGGGTAAATATAGGAACTTTTTCCTATTTCTCCTTTTCAATTCCTTCCTTTTTGCAAAAGACATTTCCGCAAAACTTGAAGAGTTAATCGCAAAGGGTAAACTCGACCAAGCAGAAAACTTAATTTATCAGACTCAAGCAGAAGGTAATTTTTCCCCTATCATTCAAATCTACCTGGCAAAGATTTATTTCCTCAGAAAAAACATGAAACCAGCTTATGAAACACTCATGGGCATCGAAACTCCGGAGGACAGCAGAACGAGGATAAGGCTTGTCCAGCTTCTCCTTGAATTCGGCGACAGTGCTTTGAGCCTGAAATACAAAGATATGGCTATAAACTCTTATTACAAAGCCTACAAGATTTCACCAGATTTTCCCCTTGGTAGCAGATCAAAATTTATTGCTCAGAAGTTAATGGAGGAGGACAACTACCAGGAAGCCAAAAATTTTTTTGAAAAATACGTTTCAGAAGGAGGAGATTTTGAAGAAATTGCCCAGGAATATATTAAATGTCTATACCTTCTTAGCCAATGGGAGGAAATCATTAAAAACTCGAGCAAAATAGTAAAATATAAGGAAGACGCAGAACTACAATTTATCCTCGGAGAAGCCTACCTTAATTTAGCGAAGGACTACCTGAAAAAAGAGATGTACGAAAATGCCCTCGAAATGCTCGACAAATTCATCCAGTGGGGAATACCCAAAATATATTTGGATGACGCATATTTTTTAAAAGGGCAAATTCTTGAGGACTTTGGAAATACAAAAGAGGCCCTTGAGTGCTACTACAAAGTATTAACGCTGGCTCCACCAAGGTCCATATACGCCAGGAAAGCAAGGGAAAGGATAAGTGTGCTGGAAAATAGGTGATTTAGTAAAAATTCTGCTCTTGGCTTTAGTATTTTTTTCTACCTGCGCCCGACGAAAATCCCTTAAAGAAATGCCATTAGAAGCTGAAAAATTTGAACTCCCACACATTCCTTTCACTTGGCCACCCAAGGAAACTACCATAAGGGTGGGACTCGGTGAGTACAGTGAAGTTTACATGATGTTGGAAGATTCCTTCTATATCTACGAAGGAAATACTCTTAGATACAAAGGTACAAGGTCCCCCCTAAGAGTCACCATAAAAAAGGCTAAACCTGCAAATTTTTACTACTATGTGAGCTATGGGGAGTACGAAACTCTCAGCGAAGCCCTTGAAAAAGGAAGGGAAATAGCTGGAAACGGCATGAAAATTAAAATAAGAGAAATTGGCATGACATTTAAGACTAAGAAAGGGACATATTCAACTATTTCCTACCTTGTTTATCAGGGTCCTTTTGAAAGTCAAAGTGAAGCTCTCAAAAAATCATCATCGCAAAGAAAAACCATATTTAAAGAAGTAAAAACAGCACCATCGGGAACATTGGTTCTTCGTTTTGGTGAGAAATCCTATGAGGCCAATAATATAATAAGGATCATTTCAAAGTCACCGATAAAGGTAATGAATTTTCAAAGAAAAAACCTCTATTATGGGGGAACAGATAGAAAGCCGTTCCTTGCCAGTGGAATTGTGGAAGTAAGACCTTCTAATTCCGGTAAGATATACGTAGTCAACGAACTTCCCGTTGAAGAATATGTGGAAGGAGTTCTGAAAGGAGAGGTACCAATTTCTTTTCCAAAGGAAGCCCTCAAAGCTCAGGCGGTCGCTGCGAGAACGAACGCCATCTCCACGATTAAGAAAAAACTTTCCCTCTTTTCAGAACCCTTTGATGCTACTGCTGATGTTCTAACGCAAAATTACG
>JASEFR010000035.1:0-6544 GCA_030019025.1 bacterium | reverse complement strand
CGAAGGGTTTAACAACAATCCATATCTCAAAAGCATCGTGAATGAAACAAGAGGAGAAGTTATCACATACAACAACAAGGTTATTACGGTTTTCTACCACTCAAGTTGTGGAGGAGCATTAGCTTCATCAGAAGAAATTTTCGGGAAAAAGCTTCCTTACTATATAGCAAGGAGAGACATGTATCAAAAAGACACACCCCTCTCCTTATACACCGACACAGATGTTAGAAATTTCATAGATCGTGGAATCTCTGCCAATTGTGACAAAGGAAACAGATATTTCAGGTGGGAAAGGGCTATTAGTTCCACTGAACTCTCATTAAATATAAAGAAAAAATTTGGAAAGCACCTCGGAAGAATTTTGAATATAAAAGTTACCAAAAGGGGGCCTTCGGGAAGGGCCCAGGTAATCTTTATTGAAGGCGAAAACAATTCTACCTTCATTGAAGGAGATTTTGACATCAGGAGGGCATTGGATACCAATATGCTCCCCTCCTCCCTCTTTTATGTTGATAATATTGGTGAAGTTTTCGTTATTAGGGGAGCAGGGTTTGGACACGGGGTTGGAATGTGTCAATATGGTGCCGCAGAGCTTGCGAGAAACGGAAAAAGCTACAAGGAAATATTAACTTTTTATTATTACGGCGCAAAGGTTGAGAAAATTTATTGAGTATATTAAATCCTGTTCTGTAAACGGTGGATTTTTAGCCTCTCCTACATACAAACCTTATCAAAAAGTTTGGCTAAGAGACCACTCTTTTATTACTCTATCCCTTATAGAGCATGGAGTTAACGTAGATAAAGAAATTTGGTGGCTTAAAACACTATTAGAATTGGAAGGGGAAAAAGTTAGAATTATTTTAGAAAAAGACAAAGGCTCACCCGATTTTTTGAATCAGGAACTTCATCCAAGAGCTCGTTACACTCCCAATTTCAAAAAATACACCGACCCGTGGTCCGAAAGGCAATACGACGGTATTGCGCTTGCGTACGCGACGGTTTTAAAGTACGAAAATATGGAAAATGAAAGAGTTTTAAGAGAAGAATTGAAATTACTCTATGACAATTATTTTTTTAAGGTATTCGATACACCCTGCGCAGATTTGTGGGAAATGCATGATGAATACATCCATGCCTACACCCTTGGTGCAATCTATTATTCCTTGAATATTAGAAAAGAACAGGTAAAAGGCAACCTCTTTGAATATGTTGAATATTCTAACTTTTTAGAAAATCTTCTCAGCGAAATCTTAAAATTCGAAAAAAATGGAGTTTGCTTGAAAATGAAAAAAACTCTGAGGGATGAACCTTTGGGTTTAGACGCATCCAATCTTTTACTCTTTACTCTCTTTGATGCGATTAAAGATATTAACTTCTTAGAAACCACCTTGAACAAGATTTATGATGAACTCTCACCTGACGGGATTGGCTTAAGGAGATTCATTATAAACAGTGAAAAAGATACCTATTTTGGTGGAGGCGTTTGGTTTATCCTGAACTTTTGGGCTTCAGAGGCCTTCATGAAATTGAAAAACAAAAAAAGGGCACAAGAACTAATAAAATACCGTTTTAGATTTCCACTACCAGAACAGATTGTTGAGGATCACCTGATTTTCTCAAGGGAAGGAAAGAGATACTGGATAGAAAAAAGCAAATTAGAGAACGATGGGATTCCGGGACCTGCAGAACCCCTAACCTGGAGTAATTCCGAATTCCTCCGGGTGTCTAATCATATAATTCTTTAAGCTTTCTTGCACTTTTGCGCTGATCGCCAGCGCAACTTTGAGAGCCCGTAACCCTTCTTCACCAGTAACGGGAGGATCTTTTTGCTCAACTAAAGAATCAATAAAAGCTCTCAACTCAAGGTTAATCGGCTCTATGCTAGTATCAACTTCGGGGAAATAAGGAAGAATTTCGTCATTGTGTCTACAAAACATTTCCACGGTCCTCTGCAAATAATCGATAGCTATGTAAGAGTTTATCTGGAAAAATCGAGCCTTTCTGATTTTTTTAAAGGAAACACGGGATGCGGTGAGCGTCGCTACCGCTCCGGATGGGAAAGTCAGCCGGGAATTGGCGATGTCAACCTTTTCTGTAATAATTGGAGCCCCAACAGCATCAATAGAAACCGGTTCCTCTTTAAAGAACAACAAAACAATGTCAATGTCATGAATCATTAAATCGAGTATTACATCCACATCAACACCTCTCGGATTAAAGATTGAAAGACGGTGAATTTCGGCAAACAGAGGCCGTTCAATGTATCTCGCAACCGCGGTAAAAGCCGGGTTGAATCTCTCCACATGCCCAATCTGTAAGATAAGTCCTTTTTTCTTTGAAAGTGCAAGAATTTCCTCCGCCTCTTCATAGCTTTTAGCCATAGGTTTTTCTAAGAATAGATGTTTCCCAC
Source organism: bacterium (assembly GCA_030019025.1). Classification (NCBI taxonomy): domain Bacteria; species bacterium. The sequence goes on along the minus strand of JASEFR010000035.1, from coordinate 4,134 downwards.
TCTCCAAGGCTTCTTTACCCACCTGATAATGGAACTGTGTCGGAACAACGCAGATTACCGCATCGACATTATCCAATAATTCCCTGTAAGTTGAAAAAACCCTAACCTTATATCTTTCACCTATTTCCTCTGCCCTTGCAAGATTCACGTCAAAAATTCCTGCAAACTCAACAAAAGGAGTATCAAGGGAAATGTTTCTCAAATTGCGTACATGGATTTCACCAAGGTGACCAACACCAACGACTCCGATTCTAATCTTCTTTTGTTTCATGTCCCGTTCTCCTCAAAACACCCCTTTTAGAGCTGGCAATAAAATCAAGGAGATACTTTATATCTTCATTCATGGGAAGTTCATTCTTGATGGTTTCAATTGCTGATGGCAAAGAGAGTCCCCTTCTGCAAAGTATTTCAAAAGCTTCCCTTAAAACTGCAATTCTCTCTCTTGAGAACCCTTTACGTTTTAAACCAACGATATTAAGCCCATAAACCTTTGGTGGTTCTCCTGCAATTTTCATAAAAGGAAGAACATCCTGAGAGACCTTAACTCCACCCCCAACAATAGAGAATCCGCCTATTCGTGCAAATTGGTGCACTCCTACAAGCCCTGAAACAAAGGCGTGGTCATCCACCTTCACATACCCTGCAAGTTGTGCAGCGTTTACGATGATGCAGTTGTTACCTACCTCCACATTGTGGGCAAGATGGACATAGGCCATTATGTAATTAGAATCGCCAACCTTCGTATAGTTCCCCTCACCCGAAGCGGTATGAATTGTAACAAACTCTCTGATAACATTATCGTTTCCAATCTTTATAAAACTTTTTTCTCCCTTATACGAGAGGTCCTGAGGAAGACCACCAATGTATGCATAAGGACCAATCAAATTTCTCTCGCCTATTTCCACGTTACCTTCAATAACTGTATGGGTACCGATTTTAGAAGCATTTCCTATGTTTACATTACCCCTAATTACTGCATACGGGCCAACCTCAACATCCTCACCTATAACTACATTTCCCTCTATTACAGCCGTTGGATGAATTTTCACCTCTCAACCTCCGTAATCTGTGCCATTAGCTCTGCTTCTGCAACTACTTCCTTCTGGCATCGGGCAACCGCTTTTACCTTAGCCATCTTACCCCCAAATCTTAACAACTCAGCTTCTATCACCAGAGTATCTCCAGGTTTGACGGGCTTGCGAAATCTTGCATTATCAATACCTGCAAATAATATCAGTTTTTTGTCAGAGGCCTTGATGTGCTTCAAGATCAAGAATCCACCTACCTGGGCCATTGCCTCAATGATCAAAACACCTGGCATTACGGGGAATTCAGGAAAGTGTCCCTGAAAAAAGGGCTCATTAATGGTAACATTCTTAATTCCTACAACTTTTTTCTCCGATAAAGATTCAATACGGTCAACGAGAAGAAATGGATACCTGTGTGGCATTATCTTAAGAATGTCATAAATGGAAAAATCAACTCCGCCGAAAATCTTGTCAAGTTCTTTGACAAGTTCTAAATGAGCTTTATGTCCTGCCTTTTCCAGAACGAATTTCCCTCTAACCCTCCTTCCAAGTAGGGCCATATCTCCAATAAAGTCAAGAATCTTGTGCCTCACGGGTTCATCGGAGTAAAAAAGACCACCTTTAGCTTCGAAATTCCTCCTCCCTACTACAACCACATTGTCAAGGCTTCCGCCCTTCCCGAGTCCTGAATTCAATATTCCTTCAACCTCTTCTTCTAAAAGAAACGTTCGAGCCCTGCTTATCTCGTTAAAATAGGTTTCCGGTGAGATTCTAAAATACGCATATTGGTAAGAAAGCAAAGGATGACCGGGGTATTGTAGACCGTAGCTTACTTCAAATTCACGCGAAGGAAAAACAGAGATCGTAAAATCCTGGGTGACGATGTTGACCGGTTTTTTTACTTCGAGATACTCCCTATCCTTAGATTGTTCGACTAAGCCAGTATTTCGAATTTCCCTTGAAAACTCAAAAGCAGAGCCATCCATTCCTGGAATCTCAGGACCGTCCACCACAATATAAACGTTATCCACTTCGCATCCCCAGAGAGCAGAAAGGAGATGTTCAACAGTCATTACCACAGCATTTCCTTTGCCAAGATTCACACCCCGGTTAATACTGTGGAGATTTTCATAGTGCGCTTTTATCTCGACATCATCAGGGTATTTATGGAAAACTATACCTGTTCCTTCCTCTGCCGGTTCCAAAATTACGGTACTTTGCTCACCAGAATGTAATCCGATGCCCTTAAACTCAATCCTTTTCCTTATCGTCCGTTCTTTCAAACCTTTCCTCCAGTCTTTTTAACCTTTCATAAATTTCCGGCAATTTTTCTTCAATGGCCCTAATTTTCAGAAACTTTGACCTTTCTCTCGCAAAATATCCACCAAAAATTCCAGGGCCTGGAATGCTTTTTGCAACACCAGCCTTTGCCAGTATTATGACATTATCACCAATCTCAATATGATCAGAAATTCCAACTTGCCCACCCATCATTACCCAATTTCCAATTTTTGTGCTACCAGCAATCCCTGTTTGCCCCGCAATCACAGTGTGTTCACCGATTTCAACATTATGTCCCACATGAACCTGGTCATCAAGCTTGGTTCCTTTTTTAATAATTGTATTTCCAATCGTAGCTCTATCAATAGTTGCGTTGGCGCCTATTTCACAATCTTCTTCAATGATAACACCCCCAACTTGAGGTATTTTAACATACCCATTGGGCGTCCGATAGAAGCCAAATCCATCTGCCCCTATAACAGCACCCGAGAATAAAACGGTATTGTTTCCAATTTTAACATCATGGCCGATATAAACAAAAGGATATATAATTACGTTCTCTCCTATTTCGGAATCACTTCCAATGAAAACAAAGGGATAAATTTTTGTACCCTTACCAATCTTCACATTTTTTCCAATAAAGCAAAAGGGAGGTATTTTCACATCTTCAGGAATTTCGGCATCGGGAGAAATGGGGGTAGATGCGTCAAACTCATCCCTCTTTTCAAAATGCTTCAAAACCTTCGCCATGGCCTCTTCTTTACCCTCAACAATAATAAGGGAAGAATACTTTGCTTTTTGAGGTTTAAAAGAAGAAATTAGCAAGCCAAATTCCTTTTCTTCATCAAACTTTCTATCAAACAAGAAAGTAACATCTTCAGGCCCCGCAACTTTCACTGGTACAGGTTTTTTAACTGGGAAATGGGGATTACCTTCTAATTTCCCACCGAGTTCCTGAGCAAGGTCACCCGCTTTCACTTTTATCCAGCTCCTCAATTATAGTTAAAATTTCACCAACCGAATTCACTTCGTAATCTGCACCAGAATTAACGGTCCCAAAAGTATTCCCATATCTTGCAAAAACCGTTATCATACCGAGAGTTTTGGCACCTATAATATCTCTTTCCGCCCAATCACCCACCATAAGAGTTTCCTGTGGTTTGACCCCCAGCTTGTTGAGAGCAAATAAAAATGGTTCTGGATCTGGCTTTCTTTTGTTCGTATCTTCAAAAGCTACTACAACCTCAAAAAAGTGATGCAAACCCGTTTGTACCAATCTTGTCCATGCTTGAAGTCTCGGAGCGTCTGACACCACAGCAAGCCTCTTACCCCTTTTAAGAAGTTCCATTAGAGTATAATAAACCTTTGGATATAAGGCCAGTGCCCCTTCCTTAGCCCTTCTATAGCCGACAATACCTGCAGCAAGTATCTTATAGTTTATTTCTCCATAAAGTTCAAGAAGCAGTTTATCAAAAACCTTCTGATCCTCTATGCCCTCTCTATCGTAAATTTCGTAAACTTTTCTAATAGCCTCTTCCTTTGTCATATTTAATCCTGCATCGATCATCGCATCAACCGCACCTTCAACGGCCATCTCTTTCATTTTCATGAAATCAACCAAAGTATTATCAAGGTCAAAGAGTACTGCTTTGATCATAACACAGTTAATTATAATTCCTTAAATATGCGCCTTCAAGAAAATAGACCCTCATAGAGTTTAAAAATGATAATCTTTCATGTCAATTTGCTTTCTGAAAAGCTTTTGTTATAATTATCAGTGATGACTTCAAAACACGCTGAATTTAAAAAATTACTTTTTCTTGTG
>JASEFR010000034.1 GCA_030019025.1 bacterium | reverse complement strand
CAAAAGAGTAGGGTCGAGAATGATAAGGTGATCTGGCTCATAGATATTTGAACGAACTGGCAGTTCATCCTCTTTTTCTGCGATCCTTGTAAAGGCTACAACCGGGGCGCCTCTTCGCTCTACGCCAAACTGAGGAAAGGATTGGGCATATTTACCTACTTTAAAGGCAGCATCAGCGATGATTTTTGAAGCTATAACAGCTCCTTGTCCACCCCTTCCATGGGTACGTATCTCAACCATCGAAACCTCCTTGGTTTAAAAATAGTTTAATCCTAAAATTTTGTGTGTTCAATTAATCAAGGCTAAATGCTTAATGTAAGTAAGAATCATACTTGGGTTTATTTTTCAGGTTTGTGGGTTTATAATCTCAATAAGAAACAGAGGAGTTGGATATGGTAGAGATTAGATGGCACGGAAGAGGTGGATTAGGTGCAAAGACAGCTGCTTTGCTTTTCGGGGAAGCTATGATGCATTCGGGTATGTATGTTCAGGCTTTCCCCGAGTATGGGCCAGAAAGGAGGGGAGCCCCGGTTACTGCCTATAATCGTATTGATGATAAGCCGATTAGAATACACTATGGTGTCGAAAATCCCGATGCTGTATGTGTTCTGGATCCCACTTTGCTTACCACCGACCAAGTTAAAGAAGGGGTAGATGAGAGTACAGTGTTCATTGTAAATTCTTCCTTAGATCCTAAAGCCATTAAAGAAAAATATGGGCTTCCGGGTAAAGTTTACACTGTGGATGCTTCAGGTATATCTGAAGAAATTCTCGGGCGTAATCTTCCTAATACACCGATGCTCGGCGCTTTGATTCGTGTTTTGAATCTTATGGATTTTGAAAAATTCGTTGAGGCTGTTGAATCAAGGCTAAAGATGAAGTATAAACCCCATGTGGTTGAAGGCAATATAAAGGCCATTCACAAGGCCTACCAGGAGGTTAAGGGTTTATGAAAAAGAAAGGATGGAAAGAATTACCTGAAGGCGCAATTATAGAAAAAGTTCCCACATCCCAGGAGTTTAAAACAGGGAGTTGGAGAACCCAAAAGCCTGTCTGGGATCCCAATAAATGCACGAATTGCTTCTTGTGCTGGTTGTATTGCCCGGATTCTTCAATAATTTTGAAGGAAGTTAATGGTGAGCCGAAGGTTTCGGGAATTAACTATGACTATTGTAAAGGCTGCGGAATTTGTGCTGAAGTTTGTCCACCGAAAATAAAAGCGATACATATGGAAAAGGAGGAGTTTTAAATGTCTGAAACTTTGAAAGTAAAGCAGGCTTTAACCGGGAATGAGGCTTTTGCATTTGCAATGAAGCAAATCAATCCCGATGTTGTTGCAGCTTATCCTATTACGCCAGCAACTGAAATTGTGCAAATCTTCTCAAAGTATGTAGCTGATGGTGAGGTAGATACTGAATTTGTCGCGGTAGAATCTGAACATTCTGCTATGTCTGCCTGCATAGGCGCTGCGACGGCAGGTGCAAGGGTTATGACAGGAACATCTTCACAGGGGCTGGCGCTTATGCACGAGGTGCTTTATATAGCGTCAGCTCTTAGACTGCCTATAGTTCTTGCGGAAGTTAACAGGGCTCTTTCCGCACCCATTAATATTCACTGTGATCACTCTGATACCATGGGATCGAGAGATTCTGGATGGATACAAATTTACTGTGAGAATGCAAATGAAGGATATCATTCCCTGATTCAGGCTGTAAAAATTGCTGAGACGATAAATCTCCCTGTTATGGTAACGCTTGATGGTTTCATAATAAGTCATGGAATGGAGGTTGTGGAGACCCTTGAGACCGATGTAGTGAGGCAATATCTGGGAAAACGGAAGCCACTGTACAATGTCCTCGATTATGAAAATCCTATAATGGTAGGTCCACTTGATCTCACAGATTACTACTTTGAACACAAGCGGCAGCAGATCGAAGCGATGAAAAAGGCAAAGGATGTTATTGAAGAGGTTATTACTGATTACAACAAGCGTTTTGGTTTTGATTTTCCCGTTTTTGCTGAGGCTTACAGAATGGAAGACGCGGAATATGCGATTCTCTCAATGAGTTCTGCAGCTGGTACAATGAAGGAGGCTGTAGATGTAATGAGAGAAAAGGGCGAAAAGGTTGGCCTGGTCAGATTGAAAGTGTTCAGACCATTCCCTTATGAAGTGCTTCAGGAATTCTTTAAGAATGTCAAAGCGATCGGTGTGATGGACAGGTCGGATTCTGTGAGCACAATGGGAGGGCCGGTTTTCAATGAGGTAAGGTCTGCACTTTATGACCTTGACACACGTCCAAGAATTATGAATTTTGTCTTTGGGCTGGGAGGCAGGGATTTTCCGCTTAGCGATGCACTTTACATTGTTAATCGCGTAAAGGAACTTAAAGAAGGTAAGACTTTAGATTTTGTTGAGTATGTTGGCGTAAGAGAATAGGAGGAAAAAGATGGCAGACAGTTTCTCTTTAAGTTTAAAAGAGCTTGCCAGGAGAAATAAAAGCCTTGCACCGGGTCACAGAGCCTGTGCAGGTTGTCCTTTCCCTGCGGTCGTAAGAATGACTCTGAGCGCATCTGATTACCCTGTTGTCGTGGCCAATGCGACTGGCTGTATGGAAGTTACAACCTCGATATTCCCCTTTGGAGCGTGGCCTGTGCCTTGGATTCATAATGCTTTTGAAAATGCTGCTGCAACAATTTCCGGTGTAGAAGCAGCCTACAAGGCACTGGTGAGAAAAGGGGTGGTTCCAGCTGATAAGAAAATAAAGTTTATTGCCTTTGGCGGTGACGGTGGCACCTATGATATCGGTCTTCAGTCCCTCTCTGGAGCGGCCGAAAGGGGCCATAATTTTCTTTACATTCTTTATGACAACGAGGGATATATGAATACAGGAATACAGCGGTCAAGTTCAACGCCTTATGGCGCAAGCACTACAACCTCGCCAGCAGGAAAAGTTTTGCACGGTAAATTACAGCATAAAAAACCCATTGTAGATATAATGGCTGCTCACGGCATACCTTATGCTGCGCAGGCGTCGGTTAGCCATTGGAATGATTATGTAAAAAAGGTGAGAAAGGCTCTCTCTATCGAAGGACCAACTTTCATAGCGGTTTATTCTCCCTGTGTTCCGGGTTGGGGGTACCCCGAGAACAAGAGTATTGAAGTTGCAAAAATTGCTGTTGAGTCAGGTTTTTGGCCGCTGTATGAAGTTGAGAACGGATATTATAAAATTAATTATAGGCCAAGAAATCCCGTTCCAATTGAGGAATTTTTAAAATCGCAAGCAAGGTTTGCTCATCTGCTCAACTATCCTGAAGCAATAGAGGAACTGAAGAGATTCATACAGGAAAGATGGAAGTTCCTTGAATTTATGGAAAAGAGAAGGGAAATAGATGGGGTAACTGAAAATGTTTAAGAAGGTGTTGGTCCCCGTAGATTTCAGCCCCGCTTCACACACTGCTTTAAATTATGCTATTGAGCTGACACGTGGAAAAAACCAGATAGTACTAATTCATGTTTTCCCATCAAAAATTAGAGAAATGGTCATTTTTTACGATGTTCCAGAGAGGGTGAAGTCTCTCGAGATGCAGGTAGAGGAACTTCGGGAAAGGGCAGCCTCAGAACTGGAGAAAATGGCAGAATCCTTAAGTAAAAAAGGAATTTCCGTGAAGTCTATCTTCCTTGAAGGAGAACCAGCGCAGGCAGTGATAGAGGAGTCTTCGAAAGGGTATGACCTCGTTGTGGTAGGGATCCCTGCTAAAAAGGTCCAAATTGCAAACACATCCTACACTATTGTAAAGGGTGTTAAAACGAATTGTCTCGTCGTAAAAGAATCAAGAGCCAAGTTTACACTGAAAAAGGTACTTTTTGCTGCTGACTTTTCTGAGGTTTCAAAAAAGGCTTTTAAGGAGTTTGCCCTTAAGTTCAAGAAAGAATTTAATGTTGAAATGACGGTTTTGAATGTTTTTGAACTGTATCCTCTACCATATGTTGAGCATGGGGCGACATGGCTGCTGGGTGATCTTGAACAGGTAAAGAAGAATCTGGAAAAAAGGCTGATATCAGAATATGAAGGGAAAGGTATCAGCTATTCTGTGATAGAAGGTGCGGACGCGGGAATTGAGATTGTTGATTTTGCGGATAAGGGAAAATATAATTTAATAATACTCACACGGGAAGAAAAGAGCTGGATGGAGAAGGCGTTCTTGGGCTCTGTTTCAGCGAAGGTTGTGAAGTTAACGAAGAAGCCGGTATTAATTTGCCAAACCAAATTAGATGATTAATGTTAAGCGGGTGTAGCTCAGTTGGTAGAGCATCAGCTTCCCAAGCTGAGGGTCGCGGGTTCGAGTCCCGTCACCCGCTCTCTTCTGATGGAGGATAGTCTTGAGTCTTATTGAGGAAATTTCTCAGAAATACAAAATCTCGCCAGAATTAGCAAAAGTTCTTGTAGAAAAGGGTGTAAGGAATCTTGATCTTGCTGAGGCAACGTTTAATCCAGTGCTTGACAATTTGCAACCACCATCGACCCTTCCCGATTTAATTCCTGCCGTTGAGAGAATATTGAAAGCTGTAGGCAAAGGCGAAAGTATTTTGATTTTTGGACATGAAGACGCAGATGGTATAACTTCAACGGCAATTATGATAAAAACTTTAAAAGTTCTTGGATCAAACCCATATCATTACATCCCGTCAAAGAAAAACGAAGCGTACGGACTAACAAAGTCAGCGATTGATTACATAAAGGGAAAATACAACCCTACGCTTTTAATTACTGTTGATTCGTGTACTTCATGTTTTGAAGGCGTCGAGTATTGCAAGGAGCAGGGTATAGATGTTATAGTGACAGATCACCACGAAGTGAAAGAGTCTCTTCCCAAAGCTCTTGTAGTAAACCCTAAGATCGGCGGTGATTCCTTCCCTTACCTCGCGGGATGTGGTGTTGCCTTTAAAGTAGCGTGGGAACTTCTTTCCTTAAAATTTGGTTGGGATTTAGATCGTATTAAAGAAGAGATACCAGAACTTTTCATCTTTGCTGCGATAGGGACGCTGGCGGATCGGGTTCCCCTCTTTTGCGAAAACAGGATTTTCTATGAAGAAGGCAAGAGGGCATACGAATGGTATAGAATGAATTTCGTCAAGGCTTTTGAAGAGATTCGTAGGCAGAATGGGTATTCTAATGAGAGACCCACGATTGAGGAACTTATTCCTATAGTTTCCTCGGGAAAGTCTGTGAATGGTGAAAACGCAGGGGTACAACTGTTGCTATCTGAAGATGTTGCTTCCGCTGAAGAGATTCTTAGGCCTCTTTGGGAAGCATCCACCAATTGGCAATCGAAGGCTCAGGCATATTTGGAAAAAGCAAAAAGTTTGATTAAGGTAGTTAGAGATTACATTGCCATAGACCTTAAGGATGCAGAGCCTCAATATATTGGATATGTAGCAAGTCAACTGAAAGATGCCTTTAATGTGCCTGTTATTGTGATGGGACGAAGAGAAGATGGTATAGTCGTGGCAGAAGTTAGAGTTCCCTATGGTTTCAATTCCCTTGATATGCTAAACTATTTAAGTGACCTCTTTATTGATTACGGCGGTCACAAGCCAGCCAGTGGTTTCAGCATGTATGAGCGAGACATTCCTGAGCTTTTTGAGCAGATTGAAAATTATTTTAAGCTCCATCCTTTTGAAAATGTAGATCTTTTCTATGATATTTCTTACAATAGAGTTGAAGATAGCAAACTGGAAGAGCTACATAGGCTTGGTAGTGTGGGCGTTGAGGTTAGGGCACTCTTCAATTCGGTTAAGATTGGCGAACTTAGAGAATCGGTTAAAAAGTACCCTGTTATTGACCCTGAAAATCTTCTTGACCTATACTATGACGATGTGGAAGTAAAAGTTCTTTTAGTCACTTCATCAAATGGATTCAGAGTGGATAAATTAGTGCGCGCTTAATTTTTTAATGTGATCGTATCCAAGGCCTGAAATCTCGAAAAGTTGATTTTCTAACTTTCCAAAGACCTTTCCTGGTCCTTCGAGAACTTCCCCAATTTTTGCAACGCCCGGAAATTCTATCTCGTCCTTCGACGAGAAACAGACTTCATATTCTTCACCGCTGGAAACAAGAGCAAAGTAAAAGTCTTCCTGATTTTTGAAATAGTTAAGTTCTTCTACGTATGGAATGTTCTCTAAATCTATTACAATATTAACTTTTGATGCCTCCGCTACTCTTTTAAGGTCGATTCCAAGTCCATCAGAGATGTCTATTGCACCACCGAGATCATACTTGGATTTTAATTCTTGAATTTCCTTAATTCGGGGTACCGGATGCGCAACTTTTTCTCTCAGCTTTTTGAAGATTACCTGATCTTTGTGAAAGTTTTTAAGTTCTCTGAAAAAATAGTAGACTCTGCCAATGTCTCCGGTGATATATACTTTATCACCGGGTCTAAAGTTATTCCTTCTCAAAATGTAATCTCGTCTCACAATCCCCAAAACAGTGGTCGTAAGCCTCCAACGGGTTCCATGAACAATATTGCCACCGCCTATGGAAAAAAAGAATTCATCTTGTAAAATTTTTATCCCATCGTAGATTGACTTGATGCTTTCCAGCTGTGGTTCAGGTATTTCAAGGTCTATGAGGATAGTAACCGGTTCTCCTCCCATTGCAGCAATATCTGATAGTGCTCCTGCTACCGCTCTGTATCCTATTTCCTCAAAGGTGAGAATTTCCTTTGTAAAGTGGACATTTTCTAAGCTTGTATCTACTGTAACCAGATAAGCAAGGTCACCGTAAGCCGAGATGGCGAGGGTATCGTCACCGTTGGGTATAATTAAATTATCTTCTCTTCCCCAATACTTTGAGAGAATCTTGAGTAGTTCGTCCTCATTCATTTTTTTCTGACTTTTGATAAAGTTTAAATATTAATTCTAACTTGTCTAAAAAGGCCTTTGCAACATCAGGATCAAATTGCTCACCCTTCATATCATTTATGTATTCGGCTGCGTCATGAAAAGACCAGGCAGATTTGTAAGGCCTATCGGAGACCAGAGCGTCAAATACATCTGCGACCTGGACAATTTTTGCTTCCAGCGGAATTTTATCACCAGTAAGTCCGTAAGGGTAACCGTTCCCGTCAAAGCGCTCATGGTGGTATAGAGCTATATTTTTAGCCATTTTGAAAAGTGGATATTTTGATTCTCCAATTATTTGTGCACCGAAAATGGTATGTTTTTTCATTAGTTCCCATTCTTTTGGGTTCAGACGATCAGGTTTGTTAAGAATATAATCCGGGATTGCCACTTTTCCTATATCGTGCATAGGACTTGCGTACAAAATCAACTCAGAAAATTCGCGAGATGTATTTAGCGTCCTCGCAATTAAAAAAGATACTTTAGAGATTCTTTTTATGTGATCACCTGTCACTTTATCCTTGAATTCTGTAGCGGTTAATAGCATGTATATTGATTCTAATTGAAGCTCTTTCAGCTCTTCCATAAGCTTGGCGTTCTGTATAGCTGCTGCTGCTTGAGAGGCAAAAAATTTCATCAATTCTATTGTTTCTTCTTTAAAAGGGACTATTTTGTCGTCTTCTCTTGCATTCACCAGTTGTAAGACTCCAACTACATCTCCATTGGAGGCAACCAGGGGCATCGTGAGTGAAGATTCTACGATGTAATCGATTCCAGAAAGGGCAACCATATCAAAAGAAAATCCCTTTTCGTGTGCGCTTTTTCTGTCCGGGAAATGCAATATCTCTTTTGATAAAGCCGAATACCCAGACAAGCTGTTTTTTGACAGTGGAATTTTTTTAACCGAAAATATGTCAAGAATGTCGTCAGCCAAAGATTGTTGTTTTAATACTCTGTTTTTTGAAACCTTAAAGACAAGGTAATCATCCTTTAGTATGTATATTGTTCCGTCATCGCATTTTGCGAGTTCTATCGCTTCGTCCACTATTTTTTCCAAAAGCTTGTTAGTGTCTGGTTGAGACGAGAGCGATATTCCTATTTCATACAGAATCTTATAAATTCCATAGTCATTCATATGCATAAATCTAACGGAAATAGTTTGGCTGTTCAAATTAGAGATTTTATCATTATCACTAATGGAAATTTTAAAAGAAAAGTATGATGTGATTGTTGTTGGAGCGGGGCATGCAGGTATTGAAGCTGCTCTTGCTGCTGCAAGAATGGGTGGAAGGGTTTTGGTTATCACAATAAATATTGACCAGATTGGACAGATGTCCTGTAACCCATCCATAGGTGGACTTGCCAAGTCGCATCTGGTAAAAGAGGTGGATGCACTGGGTGGAGAAATTGGTGTTGCTGCGGATGAAACCGCAATTCAGGTAAAACTTCTTAATACCTCCAAGGGCCCTGCAGTCTGGTCATTAAGAAGTCAGAACGACAGGAAAAAATACAGGGAAAGAATGAGAGCCGTCCTGGAGAATGAAAAGAATATTACAATAGTGCAGGACGAGGTTATTGAGATTCTTGTAGAAGGAAGAAAAGTCAAAGGCGTCAAAACAAAATCGGGAATGGAATACTATGCCCATTCTGTTGTTGTGACCACTGGAACCTTTTTGAATGGCATAATACATATAGGACTTGTTTCTTTCGCCGCAGGAAGAGCGGGGGAATTTCCCTCCGTTGAACTTTCAAAGAATTTGAGAAATCTTGGATTTAAGCTTGGCAGATTTAAGACAGGAACATCTCCAAGAATTGATATTAGAAGCGTAGATCTCTCAAAGATGGAAATTCAGGAAGGTGATAACCCACCTCGAGGTTTTTCCTTTAGAAACCCGATACTTGAAATTGAACAGTTACCATGTTATGTTACAAGAACTACACCTGAAACTCACAAAATAATAATGGAGTCCTTAGCCTTTTCACCTTTATACACCGGGAAAATTGTTGGTATAGGTCCAAGATATTGCCCATCCATTGAGGTTAAGGTGGTTCAATTTGCTGAACGCGAGTCACACAGGGTAATACTTGAACCAGACGGAAGAGACACCTTTGAGTACTATTTAAATGGAGTTTCTACATCAATACCCGTTGAGTATCAATTGAGGATGTTGAGGAGTATTCCCGGCCTTGAGAACGTTAAGGTTCTGAGATGGGGTTACGCAATAGAATACGATTACGTTTTACCTCATCAACTTTATCCTACGTTGGAGTCCAAACTTATAGAAAATCTCTTCTTCGCAGGTCAGATTAATGGAACATCTGGCTATGAAGAAGCGGCGGCACAGGGTATAATGGCTGGAATTAATGCGCTTTTAAAAATAGATGGTAAAGATTTCGTCCTTTCAAGGTCCCAAGCTTATATTGGTGTTTTGATAGACGATCTTGTAACGAAAGGGACTGAAGAGCCTTACAGGCTTTTCACTTCCCGCGCTGAATTTAGGTTGGTATTAAGGATGGATAATGCCTGCGATAGGCTCATGAAATACGGTTACAATTTGGGACTTATCAAGGATTTTGATTATCAGCAGTTTTTAAAACAGAGAGAAACTTGGCTGGGTTTAATAGAAAGGCTGAAGAATATTGCTTTAAGGCAAAGAGAATTTAATCAAAAGCTTGAGAGTATTGGAAAACCCGGTTTAGAAAGTTCTTTATCCGCTTATGAATTGTTAAAAAGGCCAGAATATAATTTTGATGACCTTGTAAAACTGGGTATTGTTGAGGATTATCCTTTTTACATTAAGGAGAGGGTGGAAACGGAAATTAAATATGAGGGATATATTAAGCGAATGGAAAAGGAAATTGAAAGGTTTCGAGAACTTGAAAGGTTTAAAATTCCGGAAGATTTTGATTACGATCAAATTCCGGGAATTTCAAAGGAGGCTTTATCTAAATTGAAAACCATAAGACCACAAAATCTTGCTCAGGCCTCAAGAATTTCTGGTGTCAACCCGTCGGATATCATGGTTTTATACTACTATTTTGAAAATTTGAAGGCTAAGAAGAAATGAGAGACCCTTTAAAATATGCCTTTACCCTTTTAAAGTTCCGCTTTAGAACGGAGAAAGAACTCAGGATGAGGATGAAGCAGAAGGGATTCAGCGAGAAAGAAATTGAATCTACCGTATATTTTCTGAAAGAAAAGGGGTATTTAAATGAGCATCTTCTTGCAGAGGAACTTGCAGAGAAATACCATTCTAAAGGCGTTTCCCCGAGAAAGATAGGGAGAATTTTAAGAAATTTGGGTGTGGGTGATGGAGTGGTTAATGAGACTTTGCAAGCATTAGAAGTTAATGAGGAGACCTTAGTTAAAGTAGTGGAAAAATTTACCGGTGGCCTCAAGAAAGTGGACAAAAAAACTCTAAGACGAATCGTAAATAAATTTGCGTATCTCGGATATAGTGCTCAAGAGACCTTCGATTTTTTGAGAAAATATGGGTTTGAATTAGATTTCTCGGAGTTCTCTGAGTAAAAAGATAGCGCCAACGGTAGCTGCGAAGTGATGGGTGAAAAATCTCCAAATTATGACAAATACGCCAAGAATTTCTTTATCCATGTAGTCTTTGAATATGAATAGACCAACGCTTTCGGCTATCCCCGTTCCGCCCGGTGTGGGTGTCCATAAAAGGCCTCCCTGAATTAAGGATTGGAATGAAAAGGCTCGCCCAAAGTCAATAGGGGAGTTAAATGAGTAAGAGAGGAAAAAAGGTATTAAACAGATGGAAAGATGAGTAGCAAAGGATGAAAGCATTGCTAAAAAAAGTATTTTTTTATTGGAATTTTTAACAAAGGCAATTGTGGTTTCTCTGAGGGAAAAGATCTCTTTAACTATTCGTTCGCTTTTTAAAATTTTCTTTACCAGGTTTGGTAAAAACAATGCAACGGAGTAGAGAAGAAGGATACCCACAACAAGGATTGTGGCATAGACAATAATTCCCCTAACAACTCCAGATGGTGGGGGCCATATATACTTTAATGAGATTAATACAGCAATTAAAATTGTTGAATAGCCAATAAATCCACGAGCGGCTAAGAGCGCTGTTGACCTTCCTAATCCAATTTTCTTTTTGTTTAAAAGCATGATTTGAACGGGAAGGCCGGCAACCTGAAAAGGGGAGACAGCTGCCAAAAAAATTCCTATGGTTATTACTTTAATTGCAGTAATTAGGTCCATTTTGTGCTCACCTATGCTATAACTGGCGAGGGTGAATCTCAGTCCATCAAATACCACGTACGAAATCCATGATAGCAAGGCAAGGAGCAAGTAGGAGAACTTTGCGCTTTTTAAAGCGTAAAAAGTTTCTTTTGAGGTAGTTTTCAAAAGAACAGCAAGCAAAACAAGAACTATAAGACTTATTGAGATTATCAAGTTCTTCTTTGTCAAGCCTGGAATTTTCACGTGGATATTATACCCTCAAAGTGTCGGCATTACAAAGAATGCTTGGCAGAAAAGTTGAGGTGTAGTGTAGCTCGCTGAGGGATTTTGCAGAAGCACCATGAAACTATTTCTATTTATTTGAAAGGTGATTTCTCCAGAGAATTAAAACTATTTTGCTGATTTTTGTTTTAAACTCCTTTTGTGTTGAGGTCTTGTCCAGTACTTTCGTATTTAGATTTTCAGCTGCATTTACTTACTGCTTTTAGGTTTGTTTTCAAACCCTTTAAATTCTGATGATAGATGATTTTTATAAACCTTTTGTTGCTGTGTCAAATGGGGATCCGCACTGTTTCTTAGAAGTACCTTGACCTTTCAGGCTGTGGCTAATAGCGAAGATGTCTGTTTAGTTCAGCCTTTACTATAGTGATGCTCTATGTCTATCTTTATTTTCCCGCCCGCTTCCACCTGACAAGCCAGCTCCTAACTTGAATGGACCTTCCTTAGATTTATGAAATTATAGGCTGTGTCCGGAAGTCTCCCTCTTTACTTTTGGATTAAATAAATTTTATGAAGGGGGAACACTTCCGGCAGATTATTTTAGGGACGCCGGAATTTTGACTCCGCTTATAATTTTAAAAGCCTCAAGGTTAAATTCTGCGTTATAGGATTTAACTATAGGGCTAAAGAGTGTAATAAGACTTTCGGAAAATCAGGTGCAGGTTGTTCTCGATTCAGTTATACCACCGGGGGGATCTTATAAGGTCCAACTTTGTTGATTTGACATATTTCCAGCCAAGCTCTAAAGGAAAATTGAAGTTTGTTTTCCCACTTGATTCCAGCGGTAGTATGAGTGACGACGATCCGAATCGGATGAGGGCTTCAGCTTAGAAGGAGTTTATCAGACTGCTCTTATCATATGATAATTCGCATTAGGCAGGGATTTTTGATTTCGCAGGTAGTTATGAGGATGAAAATTGAGATGGTATAGATGATTATTATATGAAAGTTTTGCTGGACTTTGTTTAAGTTTTAGACACCGTCGAGCTTTTTGCTGCAGCTGATAGCGCCACCACTCCTCTCTATTTGTCACATTGGTATCTCCTTGATTGTCTATATAATAGGAGAGAGTGTGGTTATGACCATGCAATCCTTGTG
This sequence comes from bacterium, assembly GCA_030019025.1. Classification (NCBI taxonomy): domain Bacteria; species bacterium. The sequence continues at coordinate 3,412 of JASEFR010000034.1, read as the reverse complement.
CTAACTGACGGAGAAAACAACGAAAGCTATCATATCACCAGTAATAGTATAATTACTAAGGCGGTTAGGTATAGAATACCTATCAATGCGACTGGACTTGGAGATACCAGCCATATTTATTTTAGTGAGTTAAAATAAATTACTCATTCTACAAGTGGCCTTTTCACAAATGCTTTTGATGCCAATGCTTTGGAAAATTTTTTACTGCTTAGCCAGGTAGTTCTGAATGCCCATCTGCTTTATCTGGTCAAGTTGTTCCTCTATTTCATCAATGTGACCCTCTTCATCTCTAAGTATAGATTCAAGAAGTGTCTTCGTTCCATTATCTCCGAGTTCGGTACACAGCTTGATTGCTTTGTTGTAAGCCTCAATGGCATCATACTCGGCTTGCCAGTCATTTTTGAACATTTCTTCAACAGTAGAACCAATGGTAATCTTTTTTAGCTTAGTAACTGTTGGATCACCTTCCAGGAAAAGAATTCTTTTTATAAGCATTTCCATGTGTTTCATCTCAACCTTTGCCCTGTCTTCTATCATTTTGTTAAGCTTTTCGTATCCCCAGCTTTCACACATTTCAGCATGCACAATATACTGATTTATTGCCGTAATTTCATCGGCCAATAGGTCATTTAGCACTTCCAGTATTTTTTCATTTCCCTTCATTTTTACCTCCTTTCTAACATAAGTTTAAAGATTGAGCATTGGATTTGCAAGGGTTTTAAAAACTGGCTTTCGGGATTAATATATTGATAACAACATGGATCGGGTGTCCAAAATCAAGTTGCTTATAGAATCAGCCAGATACGATTTATGCGGTGATTGTTTCCTTTCAAAAGAAGTAAGGAGAATTAAGGATCTTTATCATACTCGATGGATTTATCCCGAGCTCTTACCTGATGGGAGAAGAGTTCGCCTCCTAAAGGTTTTACTTTCAAACTACTGTGAGAATGACTGCGCTTACTGTTCAATTTCCAAATTTATGGACGTGAGAAGGGTATCCTTTACTTCGGAAGAACTTGCAGAAATTTTCGTAAATCTTTATCAGAGAGGTTTAGTTAATGGTTTATTTCTTTCGTCGGGGGTAAAGGGAAATCCTGAGAGGACCATGAGGGAACTAATTGATACAGTGTGGCTTTTGAGAAAAAAGTATCATTTTAAAGGTTATGTGCATCTTAAAATTTTACCCGGCGTTTCGCTTCAGACCGTTGAAGAAGCTGTGAGGTTAGCTTCACGGGTTTCCGTCAATCTGGAAGTTCCTAACGATGCTTATTTAAGGAAGGTTTCTTCAAAAAAGGAACTTGCTAATGATTTGCTGGAAAAACTTAATAGGATTTCAATAATCAAAGAGAGCCAACGGGACATACTGAAGGACGGATTTACAACGCAGTTTGTTGTTGGGGTTGCCGAAGAAACTGATTTTGAAATTTTGCAAACGGTGGATAGACTCTATCGGAAACTGAGACTTTCAAGAGCTTATTACAGTGCTTTCCAACCTATACCTAAAACTCCTCTACAGAACAAACCTCCTACAAATTTGGTGCGGGAAGTGAGGCTGTATCAGGCAGATTACTTAATAAGGAAGTACGGATTTACCTTAAGTGAGCTCAATTTTGATATTAGAGGTTTTCTGAGCCTCACAAAGGATCCGAAAGAGTTATGGGCTTTACAACATCCAGAATTTTTCCCAGTAGAGTTAACCAAGGCTGATTACTTCAAACTTTTAAGAGTTCCTGGAATTGGGCCGAGAACAGCGAGATGGATTTTAAAGAAAAGGAAAGCCCTCTCAACATACCAAATATTAAATGCTCTAAAATTTTATCCAAATTTGAGGAAGGCGCTTCCCTACATAGCTATTAAGGGTAAAAAGCTTGGAAAGTCTGCCTTGCAAGGCGAGCTTTTTCTTGGCGAGACGCAGGAGGTTTAGATCATGAAGATATTGATTTATTTATTGATCGGGATGCAAAGTAATCCGCTTATAGACAAAGCATATGAAGTGGGAGTAGGGGAGTGGGCTAAGTTTGTCTGGGATTATTCCACCCCTGTTGATAGAATTAACTTTAATGAGGAAAACTTCTTAAAGCACTTCCTGGCAATAAAAATAAATATGGAAAGGCTCCCATGGGGCAAGACATTATCTGATGAGCTAATATACCACTATGTAATTCCACCGAGAGTTTCTCAGGAGCCCCTCGAGAATTTTACCTGGCTCTATAAAGATACACTATATAATCTGGTAAAGGATTGCGAAAACATGAAGGAGGCGATACTCAAAATAAACGAGTGGTGTTTTACTCACATGGAATATAAACCTACTGCACCATGGGATCAATCAGCAACGGCTACCCTTAAAAGAGGTTTTGGAAGATGCGAGGAAATGACAATCCTTTTTATGAAAGCCCTTAGAACAGTGGGGATTCCCGTTCGCTACGTTTACACACCCTGGTGGCCATTTACCGAGTCTAACCATGCATGGGTGGAAGTTTGGACTGAAGAGGGATGGAAATTCCTTGGCTCTGCGGAACCAACGGACTTAAATTTTGCCTGGTTCCGAGAACCCTCAAAGAGGGCGGGAATAGTACTTGCGGTAGCCTTTGGCAATGTTAAAAGTTCATCCGATGAAGTGCTTAGAAAGTACAAGAATTATACTTTGTTGAATGTGACGAGGAATTATACCAATCCCTTTGTTTTGAAAGTGAAAGTTTTTGATAACGGTCGTCCCGCAAAGGATGTATCTTTTTCTGTGAATGTTTGGAATTATTCTGCCTTTGTGCCTGTTTATGCCTGCAGTTTGAGTAATGGAATGGGAACTTTCACCCTTGGAAGAACGGATTTTCTGCTCTACGCGCAAAAGGGCAGTAGAAGGGCCTTCTACTTTTTAAGGCCAGAGGAGGATACCGTTGAGGTTAGTCTGGATTTAGTTAAAGACTCAGAAATAGACACTCTGTTTGTGTTAAGGACGGTGCGGACGTCGCCAGATACGGATAGAGCCCGGTATTTACCAGATTTAGAAACTCTACAACATGCAAGGAAGAGATATTTCAAAAAACTGGAGTTTCCCTTTGTGGATTCAGTTTTTGATACCGTTTTAATAAAAATTTTCAGCGAATCAAGGGGGAATTGGCAGACTTTATGGAATTTCTATAGGAATCACAGGGATAAAAGGGAGTCTTTTAAGAACTATTTATCCAGATTTGAATCAAAGGACCTGGTAATGCTTGATACAGCAGGGCTTTATGAAGAATTTTCTTATGTGGATAGTGCAATGAAACTGACAAGGGCTCCACAACCCCTTTTGGATAGTTTTTGTATTCCCCCATGCGTTTACTATGAGGAATTTGGGTTTTACCGAAAGACTTTATTTGAGAAATTTAGATCCATTTATGATGAAAAAACCTTTGACCGGGCTTTTCTA